>NZ_NMUO01000026.1 GCF_002237365.1 Zobellella denitrificans | reverse complement strand
AAGCAGAAGATAGCCAGCATGAACACAGACTATCTGGATCAGGTCTTGGCAGCGGGACTGAGGGCGATGGCGGCGCAGTGAGCATGAATACCTTGGTTTTTAACAAAATGTTCACGCTCTCACCCTGCCCGCGCCGCTCCATTACCCGGCAGTGATAATCATGCAACGCCCGCATCTGGCACTCGACACTGGGCTCTTTACTCACGTCCAGCAATTGCCTGAGCCTCTTTCTGCCGGTATCGGACAACACACTGAACATGGATGGCTGGTTTTCTATCTCGGCCGCCAGCCGGGGCAAGGTTTGCTCGTTGCGGCCCAACCGCTTCCATGCTTCCGCTGCCTGCTCCAGGGGCTGGCGTTTCTCCGTGAGCATCAGGGTAAACATCAAATCCAGCTCGGTAAGCAAAGGTTCAAGCAGGCATATATGCGCTATTCTGTCTTTCTCGGCAGCATCTAGCGACGGGTCTTCAGAGGCTTTGGCAAACAACTCGGGGGGGCTGAGTTTCTCAGCCCGGGGATTGTTCAGGCTCTTCTGCAATACACGATACAGAGCACCGGCAGCGCCTCTGTCCAGCTCAGTAACGGCAAGCCAGAACTCCCGGGAATAGGAGCCCACAAATGCGGGCGTGGAAAAAGCTTCCACATACGCCAACTGCAAAGACCGGCTTACCGCTTCAACGTTAAACTTCAGCTCACGGGCAGACGACTGAGCAATCAACTGCTGTAGATAGGTGCGCAGCTGGGTATACAGGCTTTGCAGTGATGGGGTTTTAGCCACCAGTTCCTCCACCCTGCTCCACTGAGGCTCGCCCCCCGGCAGATCGTAGCGATATTCCCGGTCGAAAAATTTCATTTCAATCATGGGGGTTTTATAACGGCCGCTCACCCCCAGCATGGTTTGCCGCACCAGCACCTGGCAGTCACTTTCGTGGCCAAACTTGATCATAGGATTATTACTCTCATTCCATCTGCGCCGGGCTTTGGATATGCCCAATACTCCCACCGTGTCTGCGCCTGCACTCGATTCATGGGCGAGCATGGAATACACAAACAGGTTTTCCAGGTGGATCAGGCAGGCATAGCGAAAGTTGAGATCTACCTTGCTGGAATAACGCTTGTGCAGTGCCGAGCCCAGTAATACAGCATCGTCTTCCACCAGGCTCTTGAGCACATAGTGATGAAACAAATTAAGGGTATAATTGCGCACATCATTTGAGATGGAGTTAACACGACCTTTGAAAATGGCCTGGCCAAATGCAGACCAGATCACCAGCATGCCCAACGGATCAATGTTCAGCTCGCTGCTCAGGCTGTCGTCATATTCTGTGAGAAACTTATCCAGATACATTCAATATCCCTTTCTCTGGGGTTTACCAAAGATCCAGCTCGTGAATGGTGGTCTGCTGCCCGTTTTGCAGAATGATGGGAAAGGCAGTGTTCAAATCCAGTCCAAGGGCATAGGCATCGCACCGGGGGTAAATGGCGTGCAGGCTGCTGGAAGGCGCTGTGGCCTGTGTTGACAAGGTCTTGATGTTTGGCTGCAGCAGCTTTTTTATATCGTTCAATGTGCTTTCGGTAACAAAAACAACCGCGGTATGGCAGTGCTCACACTCAATAGCCATGGTTACTTCCTTGATAAAATGACAGACGCCAAATTTTGCGTCTGTCTGAAACGTCCAAATCTTTACTGCCGGCTTATTGAGTGCTGGTCAGGGGCCGTTTGCTCTTCGAGATCTTTAATACTGCGGCCCTGCTTATCAATCCAGCAGGTGCGGCCGTTCATGGGGTAACCCACTATGATGGCGGCGGCCTGGGATGGGCTGGTGAACAGCTGATCTCTGGTAAAGATAAGCCGGCCGTTGGCGTCGGCTATGATGTCGTTATCCTGCAGTTGCTGGCGCAGTTTGCGGTAGCCTTCCGCCAGAGAGTTATTCACTTTGGCGGAGAGCTCCGAGCCTTGCAGTACCACTATGCCTTCGTTATTGACGATGGCGTTAGCCTTGAGTTTTTTATGGTTCAGGGTAAAGCCTTGCTCGGTGCTCGCTTCGGCTGGATTGGGGATCAGCACCTGCTCTTGCTTCACCTTTTCATGGCGGGCCACCGGCTCCAGTGCCTTGTGGCCAATCACACCCAGCAGGGTGCGCAGGTTGCCGATGAATTCCTCCATGGAATCACGATCGCCACGGGGCAAAGACGGCAACTGAGGGTTGTTGCCGTTCAGCAGCACGTAGCGATTGGCGGCGCTGGCCAGCTCGACCAGGCGCGACTCCAGGTATTTCACATGAGACTTGGTCAGGTTTTCGTCCTTGCTGGTGAAGAACACCACCTCGTTCCAGAAGTCCTTGCCGGTGAGGTGCTGGCCCAGGCGCTCCAGCACGTTTTCGGCCTCGCCGATGTACACCGCCTGGCTGCCGGAGTCGTCGTCGATGCCGAACAGGAAATACACCCCCGGCTTGTTGGACTCGGGCCAGCCGGCCAGGGCCTTGAGCTGAGTGCGGGGCGCGGAAATGGCCTGGCCGGTCCAGTTAACGATTTCGGCGTGGCGAATGCCGGTGATGGAGCCGTCGTCCAGGTAAATACGAATGGTGCGCCCTATGCTCATGCGCCAGCCTTTTGCTTGCGGGTGCGTTTGGCTGGCATCTGGGCCGCGCGCTCGGTCTGAATGCGGGCCAGCAGGGCCTCGGCACTGTGCTCGCCGCTGATAAGCTCCGGGTGCTGCTCGCGCCAGTCGGCGGTAAGCTCGCCGCGAAAGGCCTTGGCCAGAATGGACTGGGTAAGATGATTTACCCGGCTTTGGGCTGCCTTTACCCGCTGCTCAATCTGATCGGCAAAGGCAAAGAGCTGTTCAACCCGACGGACGATTTCGGTTTGTTCCTGCTCACTAGGGATTAATACTTGGTACCCGAGTATTTGCTTCCCACTAATATGTGGAATATCACTCCCAGTCTGGTTTGGAAGTAGATAATTGCTGAAGGCTGTGTCTTCTAACAACAGCATCAAATAATCAGGTGTTAGCTCTTGGAAGTTCTTAAATCTAGCAACCCGCTGAACCAATATACAAGGAAGATCATCTGATTTGGCACGAGCAAGTTTGAGTCCAGCGGATACTAGTGGTCGGTCCATAGCAAGAATTATGTCGCCCTCACTGATGAACAAATGCTCAAAGGGTTGTAATTTTTCTTCAGGAAAAAATTTAGTTTCTCCCCAGCGTAACGCACCAGGCTCTATATTTTGCCCTCGAAGTAAACGTACCCCATGCTCGGTAAACTCCTTGCTTTTGAACGCATGACCTATGTCTATACCAACAAAGTTGGACAAACTGCCGCATTGCGCTCTAAATTGCTCACCCTTTCGCCACTTCTCCGTCAGTTTGCCACTGACGGCGGCGGCCAGAACGGACTGGCGGAAGCGTTTGAGAATGGCCGGCAGGGCGTCGAGGCGGCCCTTGAGGGTGTCCACCTGCGCCAGCAGGATATCCAGGCGGTCGGCGATTTCCTGCTGTTCTGCGAGGGGGGGAAGCGGAATAAGGAAACCTTCAATCTTTTCTTTTGTTAATGCTTGTCTCGTAGCACCTGATTCAGAGCTGTTAATATAATTCTGTTGCTCCGGTGCAGATATGAAATAGCGAATGAAAGATGGTTCAACCCCTTTCACTGGTCGAATAATAGAGACATGCTGATTAACTCTTGCACCAGCATATTTTTCAGGAGCAAGATTAACTCGACCAATCGAGGCTCCTGTTATATTGAGTAAAACATCGTTCGCGAAAACCTCTACTGATTTTAGCTTTTCGGCTGCCTCGTAATTAATAAATACCAAGCCTTCTTCTTTGAATTGATCAAAATGAACGTTCATTGATCGAATTAGTGGAGTTCCTGACTCCACATAAGCACTTTGTCCTCCTCTCGGAGTAGAACCTGAGCCGATTTTTATACACAATGAGCCAAGAGAAGTGGCTTTCCATACATCAGGCTTTTCAGCAATGGTCATTCTTATCCTCCAGTCCCAAAGCATGCACTAACAACTCCCGTTGCGTCTGAGCCTCATCCCCTGCTCCCAGCGCTTGCATCAGCTGATCCAGCTCGCGCAGGGCTTCGGTGAGCTCACTCATGGCCTCGGCGGCCAGCACATCCGGCTCGGGCAGGCTGGCGGCGTCCACGCTGTCGTTGTCCTTCAGCCAGCTGATATCGAGGGAGTCGCCCTTGGTGTCGCGTATCCAGTCGCGGCTGAAGCAGCGCCAGCGGCTGGTGGTCAGATCCTGGGCCACACCCTGGTTTTCGGCGGTCTCGGCCACTTCAATCTCTTCACTGCCGAAACTCCACTCCCCTTCGGTGCGGGGGCTGGTGCCGTTGGGCTGGTCGCCATAGACGGCCTCAAAGGGTTGCAGGTGTCTGGCGGTAAAGGGGCTGCGCTTGCCAAAGCTCGGCATATTGGTGCGCAGATCATACACCCACACTTGCTGGGTGCAGGCTTCCTGCTGGCGGGGATCGGTGGCGCTGCCCTTGGTAAAGAACAACACGTTGGTCTTTACCCCCTGAGCGTAAAAGATGCCGGTGGGCAGGCGCAGTATGGTGTGCAGGTTGCACTTGTCCATCAGATCCCGGCGAATGTCGGTGCCGGCACCGGCCTCGAACAGTACGTTATCGGGCAGCACCACGGCGGCGCGGCCACCGGGCTTGAGCCCGCGGTAAATATGCTGCAAAAAGGCCAGCTGCTTGTTGCTGGTGGGGTAAGTGAGATCGTCCCGGCTGATGCTGGCCTCGCCGCCCTTGGCGGTGCCGAACGGCGGGTTGGCCAGAATGATGTCGGCCTTGGGCAGGTTCATCCCCACCTGGCCCAGGCTGTTGCCCAGGTGCACCACGCCTTCGTCGTCCCCTTCCATGCCGTGCAGCAGGCAGTTCATCAGCGCCAGCCGGCGGGTGCCGGGCACCAGCTCCACGCCCACAAAGGCGCGGTTGCGCTGAAACTCCTGGGCCTGATGGTCCAGATCGTAGAGGTCGTCGGTCTGATCCTTGATGTAGCGGTCGGCGGCAATCAAAAAGCCGGCGGTGCCGGCGGCCGGGTCCTGAATCACCTCGCCGGGCTGGGGCTTGATGCAACGCACCATGCTGTCGATAAGGGCGCGGGGGGTAAAATACTGGCCGGCACCGGACTTGGTTTCGCCGGCGTTCTTTTCCAGCAGGCCTTCATAGAGATCCCCCAGGCCATCGGCCCGGGCGCTGAACCAGTCGATGGCGTCCAGGGCGGTGATCATCTGCTCCAGGTGGCGGGGCTCGCGCAGCCGGGTTTGGGCATCGGCATAAATGGCGGCAATCAGGCTGTCCCGGCTCTTGGAGAGATCCAGCAATATCTGTTTGTAGTCGTTCAGCAGCGGCAGACCACTGCGACCGGTGAGATCGGGCCAGCGGCACCCTTCGGGCAGGGCGTGCTTGCCGAGCAGGCCGGCCTCGGTGTTTTCATGCTCCATCTTGATAAACAGCAGCAGCACCAGCTCGGTGACATAGTCGCTGTAGTTGATGCCGTCATCGCGCAGCACATCACACAGGTTCCACAACTTCTGGACGATTTCGTTATTGGTCATCGGGTTCTCTGTTCAAATGGTTTGTTATGGCCTCAGGCCACTTGCCATAGCTGCTCGGCCAGCTCACTAAGCACGGTTTTTAGCTGGTTATCGAGCTGTTTGTCGAGCACCTTGGCGCCGCCGTCCCGGGCAAAGGCCTGATTGATAAACTGCTCGTCAATCACCACCTCGTGGGTGAGCTGCTTGGCGAGCCGGTCCAGCCATTTGCGCTGTTTGGGGGTCCAGTCGTGGTGGTTGTAAATATGGGCCATGGCCCGGCTGACCCGCTCGGCAAAGGGCACCAGCTCTTCGCGCATGGCCGCCCGGCGAATATGGCCGATAATGCTGGCGGCAATGTCCTGGTTGCTTTGGTTGCTCCAGGCGCTGTTGAGGCTGGCCTCGCTGTAGCCATGGGCATCCAGCAGCAGCCGCACTTCCTTGAGCTGCTCCCGGGTCAGATCCTTGGGCCGGTTCACCACCACGCCCAGGGCCACCGACTGGTTAAGCTGCTGGCGAATAAAGTCGTCAAAGCTGTCCAGGTAGTCGGCGGGTTTTTCGTGCACACCATAGCTCTGAGTGCGGGCCCGGAACTCGTCCGAGCCGGCGTAAATCACCGGGTTACGCTCGGAGCCCAACAGATCTTTTACCTCGGCCAGGGCGCTAAGCAGGTTACCGTGACGGCGCATAAAGCCGGCGGCACCGGCCGGGCCCAGCTCATGCAAATGCTGGTGGAGTTTATCAGCTTCGGTGCCCCATTGGTCGCCCAGCTCGGTGAGTTTTTGCTTGAGCTCGGGCCGGGTTTCGGCCTTGCTGGCGGCCTTGCGGGTAATGCGCATCACCTTCTGGCACAGGGCATTGAGCAGGTCGTCGGCATGAGACTGGCCGGCCAGGGTGCCGGGGGCGCTCAGGGCCTGCTCCATCAGGTGGTCGTCGGTCAGCTCACTCACCAACTGATCCAGGCTGATATTGGGATCCTTCACCAAGGGCTGCATGGAGTTCACCTCCTGCAGGGTGGCGTAGATGTCTACCGGATCGTAGATTTTGAACACCGTCTTGCCGATGTCGTCGCAGCGGCGGGTGGCCCGGCCCAGCATCTGCTCAAACAGAATGCGGCTTTTCACCCGGCGCAGAAACACCAGATGACAGATGGGCGGCACATCAATGCCGGTGGTGAGCAGGTCCACGGTAATGGCAATGTTGGGGTAACGCTCGTTCTTGTATTGGCGGATAAGGGTGCCGACCTTGTCGCTCTGGCCGGTGATCTTGCGCACCGCGGCCTCGTTGTAGGCCTCTTCATACTGCTCCTTGAAGGCCTCATCGAGCAGCCGCTTGACCATGTCGGCGTGCAGATCGGTGGCGCAGAAGATCATGGTTTTTTCATCGCCCAGCGGGTCCAGCTCCTTGGCCAGCTGCCGGCAGATCACCCGGTTAAAGTCTTCTGCAATCACCCGGCGGTTAAAGGCTTCCACCTCAAAGTGCTGCTCGTCTTCCAGCTCGGCCAGCTCCACCTCGCCGGTATGGGTGTTGATCACCTCCACCTGCTCGCCCTTGGCAAGGTGAATGCCTTCCTGGCTGAGCAGGGTTTCATAGCGAATGGGCGGCTCGTGGTCGATCAGCCAGTCGTCGGCCACCGCTTCCCGGTAGGAATAGGTGTATACCGGGCGACCGAAAATTTCCGAGGTGTGCCTGGCCGGGGTGGCGGTGAGGCCAATGCGGACCGCATCAAAGTAGTCGAGCACCCGCCGGTAGCTGGACAGATACTGGCTGGCATCCCGGGTGGCCAGCTCGCCCTCGCTCATTTCCTGATCCAGGGTGTAGCCGCGGTGTGCTTCGTCGATGATGATGCAGTCATAGTCATCAATGGCCGGCGGATTGTCGGACTGAAACACCCGCTTCACCATGGCCTGCACGGTGGCGACCTGAATGCGGGTTTCGCTCTCGGCGGCCATGTCGCCCAGCTCGGCCACGTTATAGATTTTGCTTAAGGTAAAGTTCTGCTCCAAGGGCATGTCGTCAAAGGCGTTTTGCGCCTGCTCGCCCAGGGCGGTGCGATCCACCAGAAACAGAATGCGCTTGAAGCGCTCGGCCTTCAAAAAGCGGTACATCAACCCAATGATGGTGCGGGTTTTGCCGGTGCCGGTGGCCATGGCCAGCAAGCAATGGCGCTGCCCCCGGGCCAGGGCCTGCTCTACCGATTCAATGGCCTTTTGCTGGTAGTCCCGCAGCTTGAGGTAACCATAAGGCTCCTGCGCCAGTTGAGCCTCTGCCTCGCTCTGGCTGCGGGTAAGCAAGTCGAGCAGGCCTTGTGGGCTGTGAAACTGTTGCAGGGGCCGGGCCAGGTTGGCGGCGGCGCGCGCATCGCGAAACCAGGTGCCGGACTTTTCGGCCAGCTGTTTTACAAAGGGCCGGCCATTACAGGAATAGACAAAGGGCACCTGAAAGCTATGGCCATTGCCGTCCCGCCAGGGCTGGGGCAAGCCCGCCAGCGCCCAGGGGGCTTGCCAGCTCTGCTCCATTTGCAGGCCGCGGGAATAACGCTCGGCCTGATGGATTTTGCCGGCCACATCCAGGTTCTTGCGCTTGGCCTCCACCACGGCAATGGGGGTTAACCCCGCAAACAGCACATAGTCTGCCGGTGCCTTGCCCTGGGTGGGCCATTCGGCAATGGCAAGATTCTTGCCTTTTTCCGGGCGGGTGCCGTTGGCCCAGGTCAATTGCTCGGTGTCGGCTTCCCAGCCGGCCTCCAGCAATTGCATGTCGATAAGTACGCGGGTTTCCTCCTCGCTCAGGTTCAGCTGCTTGCTTGCCTGTTGGGTGCGGCGGGATACCTCCGCCACGGCCTTGCTTTGCTCGGCCTGCTGTTGCAGCTCGGCCTTGAGCCGGGCCTCAAAGGCGGCCTGCTGGCGCGCCAGCTCCTGCTCGTGTTGCCGGGCCAACTCGGCCATGGCTCTGGCTTCCTGGTCCATCAGGCTGGCCAGCTCGGCGTGTTCGGCGCTTTCCCTGGCCATCAGCTCGGCCAGTTGTTGCTGCTTTTCCGCTTCCTGCTGCTGATTTTCCAGCTGCTCGCTGGCGCCTTCCAGCTGGGCATTCAACTGGGTAATCTGGGCCTTGAGCTGGCGCAGCTCGGCACTGGGGTCGGCGGGTGGCATAAAGGCACCGGGCCTGAACCCATCGCCTTCGGCACCAAAGGCACGATGAAACCAAACCGCCAGCTCCCGGGCCAGCTTGAGGGCGTCCATCGCCTCTTTATGACGAGTGTGAAATTCATGAGTGGCGCGGTTGCCTTCAACGCGCAGCACATGAAACATCTGCCGCACGGACGGGTCCAGCCCCAGCTCCCGGCTGAGCCGGTACAGCAAGTCGGCCTGGGTGGTGCGCTCTTCCAGCTCCAGACCGATGCGGGCAGCCATGTTCCGGGCCAGCGCCTCGCCCAGCTGACGCAGCTTGATAAGCGTAGTGTTGGGATCGCCGGCAAAGGCCTGCTCGGCGGCCCGGGCCAGCTGCAAAAACAGCGGATCGTGTTCGCTGAGGAAATCGAAGTTGGAGTTATGTTCCATGTGCCTTCCGCCAAGCGTGCATTTTTTATGTTTATTTATAGAATAATTCGATTGGCTCCATGCCTATGGGTAAGTTATCCGCTTCGTCGGTGAAGGTCAAAGCATGCTGAGCATTATCACGGGCCTGCCAGTTCAGACCCATGATGAGGGTTTAGCGCAATACTTCAGTGTTTACTTCATTACCTTCCAGGATCTCCAGAATACGGTCGAGGAAACGATGCGCTTCCTTGGGCTCAGTGGCGTCACGCAGATACTTGGGGATCATCTCCACAAACTCGGAACGCGAGTAGGGCTGATGCTCGGCCAGCGCTTCTATCATGGCTGGGCGCAGCAGCCGCCGCTCGGCTGGTGTATCGGGGAACGCCACTTCAATCACCTGCTCGGCAAAGCGTTTAAGGCGCACGGTTAGAGGCTCACCTCCTGAATCAAACCCTTGCGGACCTTCACTCTGAACAACTGGTTCGTGCTGCTCATCCACCTCATCTGCTATCGCTTCTTCGGCAAAAGGCTGCTGTGTGGTGGCTGTTTTCAGCTGATCCAGCTCTCGAATAATCGGGTCCAACTCCCCATCCGGATTACTGAACCAGTCGGTGGACCAGATGCGTCGAATGCGCCAGCCTAATCGCTCCAGAACCTCCTGGCGAAGGCGGTCTCTGTCTCTGGCCGATTTTGCCGAGTGATAGGTAGCGCCATCGCATTCAATGCCCATCAGGTAACGCCCCGGATTACCCGGATCCCTGACCGCAATATCGACGAAGAAACCTGCCACGCCAACCTGAGGATCACAGTGGAAGCCGGCAGCCTGCAGTGCCTCCATGACCGCAATTTCGAAATCACTGTCCGGTGCCTTGCCGGTAGCGTAACTGATGCCATCCATATTGCCCTTTTCGGCAAAGTGCAGGAAGCCACGCAAGGCTCGCACACCACTTTTGGTGGTTTCACTCACCAGAATGTCTTCAGACTTCATGGAGCTGAACACATGCATGCGCTTTTTGGAACGGGTAAACAGTACGTTCAGGCGACGCCAGCCAACATCGGAGTTAATGGGCCCGAAGCGCTGATATACCCGGCCTCCAACTTCGGCAGGGCCATAGGTAAAGGAAATAAAAATAACATCCCGTTCATCCCCCTGAACGTTTTCCAGGTTCTTGATGAAGAGGCCATCCTCCTGATTGCGCAGAGCATCAATGGCGTTGCTGAGCTCCGGCCGTGTTTTGCAAAGCTCATCCACTGCTCTTTCAATCTGCTCGCGCTGCTTCGAGTTCATGGCAACGATACCCAGTGATTCTTGAGCATTTTGCATGGCATGGCGGGCCACGGCTTCGGCCACGACTCTTGCTTCTTCTATGTTGTGCTGGTTTACAAATCGCCCCTGTTTTACATGGGTAAACTTGATACCAAATTCGCCCGACTGAGCATGAGGCGATGGGAACACCACCAGATCACTGTCGTAAAAGTTACGGTTGGAGTAGGCAATCAGGTGTTCATGCTGAGAGCGATAATGCCAACGCAAGCGGCGCATGGGGAACAAAGGCAAAGCAGCATCCAGAATGCTGTCGGTCTGCACCACGGCAGCCACATCCTCCGGGAATTCAGATAATAAGTGCAACACTCATGGGTGAACGGCGGGAGGTAGCCAACTGCTGGTAGTGGTATGCTTCTCATCGCCAAAATCAAAGCAGTACTACCATGAGCTACCAACAGTTGACTGAAGGCCAACGATACCAGATTTCCGTGCTCCTTGCAGAAGGACTTTCACACTCCAGGATTGCTCAGCGGGTTGGCATACATCGCTCGACCATCTCCCGAGAGCTCAGGAGAAACCGCCATCAGGGTGACTATGTACCGGCGCAGGCACATCAGCAGACATTGATACGACGGGCCAAGGCCAGGAAGTATCAGGTTGATAGCGATACTCAGCAGCTCGTTGAACTGCTGCTGAGCTGGCAATGGAGCCCTGAGCAGATCAGTGCCATCGCCAAGCGCATTGGCTTTCCGGTCAGCCATGAGTGGATTTACTGTTATGTGGCCAGGGACAAAGCCCGTGGCGGCCGGCTTTATCGGCAGCTGCGACAAGGGCACAAGCGGTATCGCAAAGGCCGGCATGGCAAGCGCTCGCCTATCCTGGAGGCACGTTCCATTGATGAACGGCCACTCATCGTCGATAACCGGGAACGACTCGGTGATTGGGAAGCAGATACGGTGCTTGGCCAACAGGGCAGCGGGGTGCTGGTTACCCTGGCCGAGCGGAAAAGTCGCCTCTACCTGGTGAAACGGGTTGAGAGCAAACATGCCGATGTGGTCAGAGATGCGGTCATCGAGATGCTGTCCCCCTATGCTGACCATGTGCATAGCATCACCTTCGACAACGGAGGTGAATTTGCCGAGCACAAGGCGATCGCAGCCGCCTTGCATACGGAGGCCTACTTTGCCCATCCGTATTCATCTTGGGAACGGGGTCTGAACGAAAACTTCAACGGCTTGTTGCGCCAGTACATTCCGAAAGGGACGGACCTACGGCAGGTCACTGATGATGAAATCGAACAGGTGCAGATAAAACTCAACCTCCGGCCAAGAAAATGCCTGGAGTTCAGGCAGCCCGCCGTCGTTTTTGAGGAGCTACGTCAGGCTGCATAGGCGGGTGTTGCACTTGTGAGTTGAATTCGCGCTCATCTTCTCCTGTCATATCCGCACGGTCGAAGAAGCTGGTGGGCGGTAGCTGTTTGGGGTCACCCACCACCACCAGCTGACTTCCTCGAGTAATAACACCCAGCGCGTCTTCAGGCTTGACCTGAGAGGCCTCATCCATTACCACCAGATCAAAATGGATTTCACCCGGCTGCAGGTAGTGAGCCGCAGACATGGGTCCCATCATAAAGCAAGGCTTGAGTTCCTGCAGGGCCCTACCGGCACGGTTGATCAACTGGCGTATGGGGATATGCCGGGTTTTCTTGCCCAGCTCGTGCTTTATCAGCGCCAGCTCGGTGTATTCCGACTTGCGGCCACCTGACACCCCTTCCGGTACTTTTCTCTGGGCGACAATACTGGCAATACGCTTGCGCTGCAGCGTTTGAAGCTCCTTGTCGTAGTGGCGGAATGTTTTTTGATCCTGGTTCTTGCTAAGGCCAGAGATGCGCGCCAGATGCGGTTTTTCCGCAATAATCTCTCTGGCCAGCTGGTCATAGATGGCTAGTGACAAACCCTCATCAACCTGATCAATAGAAACATTGCCCACCATCACTTCCTGCCAGATGTTCTCCAGGCCGTTAGCAGACATCTCTTGCTCTGAGCGTACAAAGTTAACCCAGCCGTTCAGCCAGCGAGGGTTGGAGACGGCTCTGTCGTTACGTTGAGTAATTCCGGGGATGGTACCGTCGGTTGATGCCAGCCAGAGATGTTTATCAAGCTGAGTGGCTTCTGCATAAGCGTTATAGCTGGCTTCCTGCTGCCGCCACTGCTGCTGATATTCAAGGGCTTCGTGCCGCAACTGCTGGAACTGTTCGGCTGATTGCAGCTCCCTAATGGTATGTGCCAGTGACTTCACCGAAAGCTGCTCCAGTTTTCGGGCAAAGGTCAGTGTGCTTTGAATGGTATTTAGAGCCGCCTGGTTATCTTTGCCCGGCCCCCAGTTCAATGGCGCAACATCTCCAAACAGACTAACGACGACCGGGTTATGGCTCAGTTGCTGCTGCAATCCGGCTAACTGCTCAAGTTGTGACACGCTTTGACCCAGCTTCAGCAGGGAAATATCCTGCTTCACAAACCAGGCCTGGATCGTCTCGAGCACGGAGGAAAGAGACATAATGATCTTTTCAACCTGACCAGCCGCACCTGTTAACGGCTCCTGCTCACTGAATGACTGCTGCAACTTGGGATAGAACCTTAATATCTGTTCGAATCCCGTGATGGTGTCCTGAACAGAAGTAACCATATTTTGTTTATGGAGTTGCTGGATACCCTTGATTAATTGCGCGTCAAGGTCGAGCAACGCACTGCCGGCTGTCACTCTTGCACCAAAGCCAACGCCATAAGTCTCTCGAACCCGGTGATACCAGGCTCTCAGCGCCAGTAATGACTCAATATCTGTGTCCAGACTGGCGTAGTGCTCCCCAAGGAACTTGCTGAAATGACATTCTTCCAAGCGCCCTACCCGCTCGGAATAGTCGATCAGCGTGTCCAGTTGCCCGGCCAGTTCCGTTACCTTAATGTCAGGGCTCTTTGCCATGTTTTTAAGAGATTTACGGGCAGCACGCCAATCACTACTGAACCATTTGAACATGCCTGCATTGGCAAACTGCTGTTGCATGTGGAGCAAGTCTTCATGAGACAGCAGTGCATCCAGGCGATAGGTGTTTTGCAGTGTGTCTCGCAGTGGCAGCAGCTCCTGCAACTGCTGTTTCAAATTGGCAAGAACCGCATCCAGTTCATCATCATCAAAACAACTTGTCCGTAACCTCACCAACTCAACCGGGAGCTCGGCCACCAGCTCAATCAGTTCGACAAAGGCTGACAGCCCCTGCTTGCTGTTGGTCATCAGGGCTGCAAGCGGCTCCGGTAGTGCCACTTTTAACTCTTGTTGATTAACGACAAGCGCAGACAGTTTTTCTGAGACTTTGCTCAGGTTGAGCACGGACCTGACAACATCCGACAGCAATAACTGATCTGATGATCCAAAGCAGACGACAGGATTTGAAAATTCCGGTGGCACCTCGCCGCTCTCAAGCAGGGGGAGTTTTTCCCGGACCAGCTCCGTTCCCAGCACCTCATACAACTGCTGAAGGGCGATAAAGTCGTTCACATAGCGGTCAATTTCATCGATAGTTTCTTGACTCAACTGACTCAAGACAGGGAAGTGCTCCTGACCATTCAACTCCGGCAACTGAGCAGAGTCCTGGCTCAGGCTGGCAAGCTGTGACAACGTCTTGAGCTCTTCCGGATCAAGCCGCCAGTTCGAGAGCATTTCTTCCGTGGCATTAAGCAACTGATCAAGTGACTGCTGCCAGCCGCTTAACAACAGGACTATTCGTTCACTGTCAAAGATCTGAATATCGGTATTGGTTACACCGCTCCAAGGGTGATCGTATATGGCCGCATCATCGCCAATCTGCTGACGAACTTCAGCATAAATGCCTTTGAATGCCTTGATCTGATCACGCAGCCTGAGCAGTTTAACCTCATCAAGGTCTGCCCCGGACAGGCCGGTTACATGTAAGCGAGTAGGGTCGATAGTCAACTTACGACGATAGCGTGAAGCACCACTGAAAATGTCATGTATGCTTTTACCTGTTGCTCCCCAGACCCCGTTTATCTCTTTGGCATAGTCATTCAGCTGCTCTTTCAGCTCTTCATAACGGGCCACTTCGGCATCGATTTTCTGGATACTTTGCAGCTTTGACTGACCAACGATTCGGGAGTTTATCTCATCCAGTACTTTTCGCTTCTGCGACTTGTGACTGTGCAGCTCAAGGCAAAAATCGCCTAATCCGGCCTTGTCGAGCCGCCGCTTGACCACTTCTAGAGCCGCCAGCTTTTCGGCAACAAAGAGCACTCTTTTACCGCTCAGCATGGCGGCAGCAATCAGGTTGGTAATGGTCTGTGATTTTCCGGTGCCCGGCGGGCCTTCAATGACCAGGTTATGGCCATCTACCGCATCAATAAGGGCACTGTGCTGGGAGCTATCCGCATCATCAATGAGCGGAAAACGCTGATGGATATCATCAAGCTCATCTATCTTATGCTCAAGACCCGTTCCGTCACCGCCGTTTTCGTCCGACTCCTTACTGGTAAAGAAGCGAGTCACTACCGGGTGCTTAGTGATATTGCAGTTATCCAGTGGCCAACGCGCCGGATCAAGGTCCAGATACATCAGCATCTTGCCAAAGTTGAGCAGGGCCAAGGATGCATAGCGCTTGAGTGACCACCGGGGCTGGGATTGAGCGATGATGGCTTCAACCTTGGAAAAATACTGCTCGGGCAGCATATCCTCTTCCAGCTCCGGCAGTTCGATACCAAAATCGTTGAGCAGTTTAACCCTGAGCGACAGGTTAGGGATGATATCCTCACCCGTGTATTTTATCTGGTACCGGTACACCCCCGCGGCGGCATCCAGTTTGCCTCGCTCTAACATGACCGGAACGGTAAATAACGGTGCTAGTCTGCTTTTGTCTGAGATGGGAGACTCAAACCACTCGAGAAATCCCAGCGCCAAATAGAGGATCCCAGCCCCGGTTTCTTCAATCGCAGTCTGTGCCTTGTTACGGATACCCCGCAACCGGGCTTCCATCTCATTGGGAAACAACAGCACCTGAATGTCATTGTCACAATGCTCAGGCTTGGTATGCTCCGGGTCAGCCTTGGGCAGTTCATAACTGTTATCGATCCCCAGGACTCTGGCCCACTCTCGCGCACTGGGATCGGGCTTCAGTCGTTTCTCGCTGCCGTCTTCTTCAATCCCCAGATAGCCCTGAGCGATAAGCTGCTTGCGCTTCGGGTCAGGCACAGCAACAAACTGCATTTCCTGCTCACTGAGCAAGGTTTGGTAGAGTTGGTCCGGAAGCTCGTTGACAATACGCAACGAACTACTTTTTAGATTTTTCTGATCAATCGGAAAGTTGAGCAGCCGGTTCCTGCTAGTCAGATCAAGCAACTTCCTACGCATATTCTCGAGAGATTCGAGGATGAAGGGATCAACTTGTTGTGCAAATTTTTCGAATTGAGTCGTTGTCATCTGCTCTACCATAAGTAGTTCACCGGGCCCGCTTGCCACGGCAGGCAACCATCTCCTCGATGGCTGGGTATACGCCTTGCTGACTGTTGGTTACTGCAAGCTAAATAACTGATCCTAATAGTGCTACATCGACCGGTCCCCGCACGCAGACACGCCATGACCCCATCCCTGGGGGCTCCGCCGCGGAGGGTTTGCTTAGCGGAACCCAGTCGCTGCCGGTAGTGATCTACCATTCGGAACAGTTATTTACATGGCCATGTACAAGAACTAAAGACTATACCAGCATATATCGCAAAATGGTGATGCTGGGCTGCGATTTAGTAATTCAGTCAACCACCTACAGAGCTGCAGAGCTGGGCACCAAAAAGAAAGGTGACTCCACTGAAGATCCATTTTGACATCGGGTCTAAACAGGGGCTGGGTCACGAGGAATGGTTTGACAGGTTGATGAAGTGTAATTTCACTGAGGACATAAAAGCAAAAAGCCACCCTGAGGTGGCTTTTTGCTTTAATCTGGCGGAGCGGACGGGGCTCGAACCCGCGACCCCCGGCGTGACAGGCCGGTATTCTAACCAACTGAACTACCGCTCCGAGGCCTGATACTGCTTGCTTCAGGCGGGAGGCATCATAGTTTCGGCGAGTGCCGGGGTCAAGCGCAAAGTGCTGCATTGCGACCGTTCGAACACTTTTTAAACCGAACCGGGAGCGGAACGGTTTTTTCCCTCCGCGCCGGTCGCCAGGCTCAGCCCCCGGCGGCCTTCTTCCCCGACACTTTCCTGCCGCGGGCTTTGCGACGCCAGCGCCAGATGGCCACCAGCAGCAGCGCGGACACGGCCGCCGAGATCCCGCCCAGCACCGGCCAGGAAAGCCAGAACGAGGGGGGAGCCGCCGGAGTGGTCGCGGCGAGCGGGGGGCTGACCCGTATCACCTGCTCCGGCAGCTGGAACTGGACCTCCCGCCCTTCCCGGGTGGTGGCGAAGGCTCGCCCCTGCCAGCGGTAGTTGCCGGGCTGCACGGCCGGCGGCAGTTCGATCACCCGTCCGCTACCAGACACGGCGATGCTTTGCTCCAGCGGGTTGGTCAGTGTTCCCGTTACCACCAGGCTGTCGGGTTGCAGTTCGCTGTCCACCTCCAGCAGCATCTGCCAGCTCCCGTCCTCGTTCGGCGTGGTCATCCGCAGGCTCAGGGGCGTGGGGTACACCAGCAGCTCCTGCTCGTGGGTACGCGCCAGTACCTGGTTGGTGGTCTGCGCCTGAAACAGGTACGGCCCCGGCAGCGCATCGACCAGGACTTCGGCCGTCAGCCGGCCATCGCCGGGATAGGCATCCAGGCCGGTGCCATCGTCGGCAAAAACGCCGATCACCCGGGGAGCCAGGGCAAAGGGATCCGTATCGGCATCGCGCCGGCCGACCAGTTGCGCGGTCAGGGACAGTCCCTCGAGGTAGTAGGCCGCGTCCAGCCGGGTCCCCTCGTGGCTGAGTTCGGCGTCGAGCTTGATGATTTCCTGCCGGTAGAGGCGCGCGGGCAAGGGGGCCAGTTGCAGGCGGAACGGGCTCACCAGGGAAAGCCCCCGTTCCGCGCTGATCCTGCCGGTGGCCTGCCAGGGTCCGGGTTCGGGTTGCCACAGGGTGATGATGTCGCGGCTGGCGGTGGACGCCCAACTGATGGTGTCCGGATGACGCTGGTAGTAATACTTGCTGCCGTCGGGACGGATCAGCACCACGGGGGTGCTGTCATCTTCCCGCTCGATAAACAAGGTCACGGCGGAAATGGAGGGGTCGATGCGAAAGGTATTGCTCAGCCAGCGGCTCTCCTGTTCCGCGGCCTTGGCCAGGACGGGCGCCAGCAGCGCCACTAGCCACAGCCGGCTCATTCTCCCCGCCATAGGCAACTGCCCCCCTTCTTCATCACCAGATCCAGCCTGGCCTCGTGGGCCTGCAATTCCTGTTCGCCGGCCCGGATCACCCTGAGCGCCGGACGTTCGGCACTCAGGCGCCGTATTCCCTGACGGCCGCTGTCCTCCTGCGAGCCGGTGTCGCTCTGCAGGTTCAGCTTGGTCTGGCCGCCGGTCATCAGCAGGTAGACATCGGCCAGGATCTCGGCATCGAGCAAGGCCCCGTGCAGGGTGCGGTGGCTGTTGTCTATGCCGTAGCGGTCGCAGAGCACATCCAGGTTGTTGCGCTTGCCGGGAAACAGTTGCCGCGCCAGGGCCAGGGTATCGGTGACCTTGCACAACTGGGCCATCCGCTCCGGCCGCCCCATCAGCTCCATTTCGTAGTCGAGAAAGCCGACGTCGAAGGGCGCGTTGTGGGCCACCAGCTCGGCCCCGGCGATAAAGGCGAGGAATTCGCCCACCTTGGCGGTAAAGAGCGGTTTGTCCGCCAGAAACTCGTCGGTGATGCCATGCACCTGGATGGCTTCCTCGTCCACCTTGCGATCCGGCTTGAGATAGACATGGAAATGCCGGCCGGTCAGGCGCCGGTTGACCACCTCCACCGCGCCGATTTCGATCACCCTGTGCCCGAGATAGTGGGGCCCGGCGCCCATGTTCATACCGGTGGTTTCCGTATCCAGGACAATTTGCCGCTGGTGGCCTTGCTGGCTCATCGCTGTTTCCTCCGCACAATACGGCCGCCAGTATAAATAACCGGGCCCGCTCGCGCTACCGGGGCGGTGGCACTGGCCCGGACCCCGCCCCTGTGGCAGACTTCGCCTTCAATTTTCCAGACATGAACACCCATGAAACAGATCCAGCTTTATACCGATGGCTCCTGCCTCGGCAATCCGGGCCCGGGCGGTTATGGCGCCGTGCTGCTCTACAAGCAGCACCGCAAGGAGCTGAGCCGGGGCTTCCGTCTGACCACCAACAACCGCATGGAGCTGATGGCGGCCATCGCCGGCCTGGCCGCCCTCAGCCACGACTGCGAGGTCGAACTGACCACCGACAGCCAGTACGTGCGCCAGGGCATCACCCAGTGGATCAAGGGCTGGAAGCGCAACAACTGGAAGACCGCCGCCAGGACGCCGGTGAAAAACGCGGATCTGTGGCAGCAGCTCGACGAGCTGTGCCAGCGGCACCGGGTAAGCTGGCACTGGGTCAAGGGACATTCCGGCCACCCGGAAAACGAACGTTGCGACGAGCTGGCCAGGGAAGCCGCCCTGCACCAGGCCGTCAATGAAGACACCGGCTACTCGCGCTGACGGGCCATGCCCGGCTGGGTCAGGGCACTGCGCACCGGCTTGAGCTCCCGCACCGGGGTCAGCGGAAAACGCCGCTTGCGGGCCAGCAGGACATAGACCGCCGCCAGCGACGGACAGAACCGCGGACAGAGCCGGCCGCGCCACTGGCCGGGTAACGCAAACTGCATGACGCGGGTGAACCCCAGGTAATCCCGCGCCACCACCTCGAATCCCAGCAACTTGAGCCAGTCCTCCAGCCGTCCCGGTGCCAGCATCCGGTGCCAGGACGGCAGGCGGCGGCGCAGGGCCGGCAGGGCACAGGCCAGGCCGGCGCTGCTGTAGGGGTTGAAGCCGGTCAGGATCAGCCAGCCATCATCGCGCAGGGCGATTTCCGTTTCACGCAGGATGGCATGGGGATGGTCGCTGTAATCGAGCACGTGGGCCAGCAGGCAGGCGTCCAGGCTGCCGGGAGCAAAAGGCATGGCGGTGGCGTCCGCCAGCAGATCCATGCCCTCGAAGGGACGCTGCCCCATGACCACCGACTGGCGGATCCGGCTCTTGTCCAACGACAGGGCGGCCCCCAGGGCGTCGATCTTGAGCAGGTTGAAACCGAACAGGCCCGGCGCCCACTCGTCCAGGCGCTGCTGCAACTGCTCGGCAAGCTGGCCGCCGCGCGGCAATCGCCGCCAACTGTCAGGAACCTGCGGTGTACTGGCTGATTTCATGGCGCCTCTGATAAGCTAATGCACAACACGACCTCGAGGACACATCATGCTCAACATTAGTCCCATCCCCGCCTTTAACGATAACTACATCTGGCTGATAAGCAATGGCGATCACGCGGCCGTGGTGGATCCGGGCGACGCCACCCCGGTCGAGCGGACCCTGGCGGAGCGCGGCCTGACCCTGGACGCCATCCTCATCACCCACCATCACCGGGATCACACCGGTGGCGTAAAGGCCCTGCTCGCCCGGTGGCCCGAGGCCCGCCTCTACGCCCCCGCCGCCGAGCCGATGCCGGCCCCCGGGGGCTCGGCCCTGCAGGAAGGCGACAGGGTCCAACTGGCCGAGCTGGGGCTCGAACTTGCGGTGATGGCCGTGCCCGGCCATACCCTGGGCCATATCGCCTATCATGGCCAGGGGCTGCTGTTCTGCGGCGACACCCTGTTCTCGGGGGGCTGCGGCCGGCTGTTCGAAGGCAGCCCGCAGCAGATGCACCAGTCCCTTTCCCGCCTGGCCGCCCTGCCCGACGAAACCCGGGTCTACTGCACCCACGAGTACACCCAGGCCAACCTGGCTTTTTGCCACGCTGTGGAGCCAAACAACCCCGAATTAAAAAAATATCTGCAAAAAGTGGCCAAATTGCGCCAGCAGGGGATCCCTACCCTGCCCAGCTCCATCGGCCTGGAAAAGGCCGTCAACGTCTTCCTCCGCCCCCATCTGGCGGGGGTTCGCGCCGCGGCCCGGCACCATGCCATGGCGGAGTTAAATGAAGACGCCGAGGTGTTCGCCGCACTTCGCCGCTGGAAGGACGATTTTTAACGAACTTGATTAAACTGCTCACAAAGCATACACTGGCCGCCGTTTTTGTGAGACGCAGACACCATGAGAAGACTCTGTATTATATCCAGTGCCTTGCTCCTGGCGGGCTGCCAGGCGATGCCGGCCGATTCGGCGCGGCATCCCTATGGCCATCAGGAAACAGCTGGAGGGCAGGCAACACACAGCCAGCTCTACCCGAAATCGGCGGCGTACTCGTCGCTCAGGGTGCAAAGCAAAGCATCCGCCGACGGCGGCACTTACCGCACCGTCGCCCACTCGTCGAGCAATCGGCAGTTCCGCCAGCAGACGGCTGCCCAGCAGCAAAATCTGTGGCTCGAACTGGCCGAACAGATGCAGCTCGAAATGCCGCTGGATCACCCCAGGGTGGTCGCCCAGCGCAACTGGTACCTGAAACACCCGGCATACATGCGTTCCGTATCCGAACGCGCCAGACCTTTTCTCTATCTCATCAAGGAAGAGATAGAGAAGCGGAACATGCCGATGGAACTGGTACTGCTGCCGGTGGTGGAAAGCACCTTCGATCCCAAGGCCTATTCCCGCGGACACGCGGCCGGCCTGTGGCAGATGCTGCAGGGCACCGGCAAGAACTTCGGCCTGCATTACGACAGCTGGTATGACGGCCGTTACGATGTCATGGCCTCGACCCGGGCGGCGCTCGACTATCTGGAATACCTGCACGGTTTCTTCGATGGTGACTGGCTGCACGCGCTGGCCGCCTACAACTCGGGCGAAGGACGGGTGCAGCAGGCGATCAAGGCCAACCGCCGGCAGGGCAAGCCGACCGACTACTGGTCCCTGTCCCTGCCCAAGGAAACCCAGAACTACGTGCCCAAGCTGCTGGCCCTGGCCGATATCCTGAAGCACCAGAGCCACTACGGCATGGACGTGCCGGCAGTCCCCAACCGTCCCCAGCTGGCGGTGGTAGAAGTGGAAGGTCAGGTGGATCTGAACATGGCCGCCGACCTGGCCGGGATGAACCGCAACCAGCTCAAGGCCCTGAACCCCGGCTTCAAGAAGGCCGCCACCTCGCCCGCCCGCAATGCGGAGATCCTGGTGCCGGTCAACCATGCCCAGGGCTTCGAGCTGGCCATGGCCGATCTGCCCCAGCAGGAGCGCCGGGAGTTCCAGCGCTACCAGGTCAGGGGCGGCGACAGCTTGGGCGCCATCGCCCGCCGCCACGGCACCAGCATAGAGGCCATCCGGCAGGCGAACAACCTGAGCGGCAATACCATCCGGGTGGGACAGACCCTGATGCTGCCCTCCGCCGCCCGGGCCGCCCAGCCGGCGCCTTCCGATGGCGTCTACCTGGTCAAGGCGGGTGATTCGCTGTCGGCCATCGCCAGCCGTTTCAGCGTGAGCATCAACGATCTGCTGCGCTGGAACCGCCTGAACGACAAGCACAGCCTGCGCGCCGGCCAGACCCTGATCGTTTCGGTCAACTCGGGCTGAGATTCAGGCGTCAGTATGACCATAAGGGAGCCTTGAGGCTCCCTTTTTAATGTTCTTCTCCCAGCCGGAGCACCGCCGCCAGGGGGCCTGGCCGGAGGCCGCCGCGGTCATGCTCCCCCGGCAGCCGTTCCCGTTCCGCCCAGTGCCGGTTGCGACACCGCACGGGGGCGCCCGTCCCCGTCGATGGCCACGTAGACGAACTGGGCCCCGGCCACCCGGTAGCGGGGGCCGCTTTCCGGCACCAGCACCGGCTTGACCCAGACTTCCACCCTGATGGTCATGGAGCTGCGGCCCTGCTTCAGCAGCTCGCCATAGCAGCACACCACATCGCCCACCTGCACCGGACGGGTGAAGGTCATCTCGTTCACCGCCACCGTGCACACCCGCCCCAGGGCGATCTCGTTGGCCAGCAGGCTGCCGCCCAAATCCATCTGGGACATGATCCAGCCACCGAAGATGTCGCCGTTGGCATTGGTGTCCGCCGGCATGGCCATGGTGCGCAGCAACAGCTCGCCCCTCGGGCTCAGCTCTTCACTCATTTCCGTCAATTGCTCCAATCTGGCAAGTAAACTGGCATAATAATCAGCCTGACCTGTACCCGCAATTGTCCACACCAAAGGTTGCCCATGAACGTCATCGTCGCTTCCCTCAACCCGGCCAAGATAGCGGCCGCCCGCCAGGCGCTCGAGCTGCTGTTTCCCGAGCGGGCCATCAGCCTGCATGGCCTGGCCGTGCCCTCGGGCGTGGCCAGTCAGCCCATGAGCGACGAGGAAACCCTGACCGGCGCCCGCAACCGGGCGCTGGCGGCACGGGCATGCCGCCCCGACGCGGAGCTGTGGATAGGAATGGAAGGGGGCGTCGAACGGCGGGGAGAACGCTTGCTCACCTTCGCCTGGCTGCAGGTGCTGGGCCCCGGGCTGGACAACGCCGCCCGCAGCGCCAGCCTGACCCTGCCGCCATTCGTGGCCAGCGCCCTGTCTCAGGGGGAGGAACTGGGCCAGGCCATGGATCGCCTGTTCAATTTAACCAACTGCAAGCAGCAGGGCGGCGCCATCGGCGTGCTGACCGGCAACCTGCTGGACAGGCGCAGCGTCTACCGGGACGCCCTGATCCTGGCCCTGGCGCCGTTGATCAGCCCCGCGCCTTACGCTCAGCCAGCCAGCTGAACCAGTCCGTCACCTCGTAGTCGAGGCCCAGCCAGCGGCAGAGGGCGCCGCCGTCGATGCTCTTGCCTTCGCCGCCGCCGTCGAAGTCCGGCGGCGGCAGGCCCCGCAGCTCGGCCGCCTGGCGGTAGAAATCCTGCCGGCGGGGGTGATGGGGGGCGCTGACGTTCAGGGTTTCCGGCCAGTCTTCCCGCGCCAGTATGGCGGGAATAAAGCGCAGCAGATCCTCCAGCGCCACCAGGTTGACCGGCTCCTCGCCGCCCTCGAAGCGGCGGCCAGCGAGAAAACGCCCCGGCTCGCGGCTGCCGCCCACCAGGCCCGACAGCCGCAGGCAGAGCACCCGGGGGATGCCGCTCGCGCGCACCCTTAGTTCCGCCGCCAGCATGCGCTCGCCGCGCTCGGAATCCGGCCCGGTATCGGCCTCGGTCTTGACGCCGGTGCCGCCATAGACAGAGGTGGCGCTGGTAAAGAGCAGGCGGCGCACCCCTGCCCTGGCCGCCAACGCCGTCACCCGCCCCAGGGTGGCGGCATAGTCGGACACCTTGCCCGGCGGCACGCACAACACCAGGGTATCGGCGGCAAGCGCCGTCGGCCAGGCCGGCGGCAGGGGATCATTGATGTTCCAAAGCGCGGCCTCGATGCCGGCTTGCCGCAGCCGCTCGGCCTTGGCTGCATCGGTGGTGGTGCCGGCCACCCGGTAGCCCAGGCCGGCCAGGGTGACGGCCAAGGGCTCGCCCAGCCAGCCCAGGCCGAGGATGGCGACGCTCGGCTCAGTAGACATAGGCGAGTTCCGCCGGTTTGAGGAAGGTCTTGGGCTGGCCGAGCATATCCTGGTAAATCACCGAAAAGGCCAGCACGTTCTGCACATAGCCCCGGGTTTCCCGGTAGGGAATGTTCTCCACCCACACATCCAGCGGCCGGCTGCCGCTCTCGCTCAGCCAGCGGCTGATCCGGCCGGGGCCGGCATTGTAGGCGGCGATGGCCGGGATCCGGTTATGGTTGTAACGCTCCAGCAACTCCTTGAAATAGCTGGAGCCGAGCTGCACGTTCACCTCGGGCCGATAGACGTCCGCGGGGTGGCGGAACTGGGTGATGCCGTGCTTGCGGGCGGTCTCCCTGGCGGTGGCCGGCATCAGCTGCATCAGGCCGCCGGCCCCCACCGGGGAGCGGGCCAGCTCATAGAAGGCGCTTTCCTGGCGGGCGATGGCGAACAGGGTCGCCTCGTCCACCCCCAGGCGCCGGGCCTGGCGCTGGAAGATGTCCCGGTATACCACCGGGAAGCGCAGATCCAGGTGATCCCAGGCCTGCACCCGGATGCTGGCCGTGATCGACTTGTCGTACCAGCCCCGGCTCAGGGCCAGGCTGCCCAGGGCGACCCCGGCCGCTTCGTCGACCTTGCCCAGCAGATGATGCCACTCGCCGCGAGCGGCGGTTCTGTCGCCCAGGGCCAGCCATTCCTCGACCCGCAGCAGGGCCGGCCATTGCCGGCTGGCCTGGCTCCAGGACGGCGCCGGCGCCAGCGGCTTCTTCTGCAGGGCGTAGTCGCGCCGGCTCTGCTGGGCCGCCAGAAAACCGTAATAATCCCGGGACTGGGCCGCCTTCTGCCAGGCCGCGTCCGCTTCCGCCGCCTTGTTCTGGGCCGCCAGGGCACGGCCACGCCAATACAGCCAGCGGCTGTCCTGCCGGGCTTCGGCCGGCAGCCGGTCGATCCAGCCGACCAGGTGAGGCCAGTCCTGCTCCCAGATCGCCAGGCGGGCCCGCAGCTCGAACAGCTCGGCGTCCCCCACCTCCGGCAGCCGGCTGTCGAGCCAGCTGCGATAGTCCCGGGTACGGTTGAACATCAGCCGGCGGGCCAGGGCCCGTTCCACCACCGCCATCTGGGCTTTGTCGATATGGTGGCTGCGCTGATACTTGGGATAGAGGCTCATCACCAGTTCGGGCTCCGAGTCCGCCAGCCGGGCCAGGGCCATGGCCACCGCGGCCTTGTGCCGCGCCGAGGGGGCCTGGATACGTTCGGGCCGGTCCAGCTGTCGCGGGTTCTGGTGAAGAGATTGCAGCAGTTCCCCCGCGGGGCGGACCGAAGGGCTCAGCAGACGGCTCAGGAAGGCGATCAGCCCCTCCTGGCCGCTTTCGTAGGCCAGCAGCATGCGCTGCCAGATGTGCTCGTCGTTGCGCCCGCCAACACTGCGCCAGGTTTCGAACAGGGGATCGCAGATACCGGGCCGGGACTGGCCATGCAGCCACAGCCGCTCCGCCCCGGCGATGGCGGTGGCCCGATCGCCGGTCGCCCACTTGGCCTGGTAGTGGGCGCACTGCAGCTCGACGCTGTTGGGCAACTGGGGATAGAAGGCCAGAAACTCCTGCCAGCGCTGTTCCCGGGCCAGGCGGAACAGGTACTGCCGTTCGAGCCGATCCGCCTGTTGGGAGTCGGGGTAACGGGCCATAAAGTCGCGGATCTGGGCCGTGCTCAGCTGGGTGATGCGATCGGCCAGGTACTGGTAATCGAGGTTGATGGTGAGAGGGTAGGCATCCAGCCCCTGGCGCAATTGCTGGTAGCGGGAGACCTCGTTCTTTTTCAACGCCTGCTCGGCCTGCTGATAGCGCTCGCGCAACGGTGAGGCCTCGGCCAGGCTCCCCAGGCTCAATAGCAGCAATCCAACTCCAACCCAGCTTTTCACGGCTCCACCCCTCTTCTAATAAGATAGCGCTATCCTAAGGAATACGGGGAGGGCTGCCAATGGGGCACGGCAAATTCTCCCCGATCCTGAGACAGCGGCGGCGGTGACTCGTCAGCGGACGACCGGCAGGAGTGGACGGAGAGTTTATCCGTTCGAGTCTGTCCTGTTTCGCACCCAGCTGACAAGGGCTTTTTGGCCGGAGCCGCGGCTGGCTCACAAATATTGCCGCAGCCCGGTATCGGCCGACAAAAACTTGATTTCAATCACAAAATTAATTCCCCGCCCGGGTAACCTGAAGTCGAACACAAACGAAGAAACAGCAAGGGGGTCCCTATGTCTATTGCGATTACCAGCCATGTCGTCGACATTTCTCCCGCCATTCGTGAACGGATCGAAAGTCGTTTCGACAAACTCAACCGGCGCCGAATCGTGCTTATCAACCCCCATGTGGTGATTCAGAAAGAAGGCCTGAATTACCTGGTGGAAGCCAAGGCGGGAGTGCCTAACGACACCCTCTTTGCCCAGGCGGAACATGAAGATCTCTACGCCGCCATCAACGAACTGGGGCAGAAGCTGGAACGCCAGCTCGGCCGCTACGCGGAAAAACCCCTGGCCCAGCGGGCCAACGTGACCCAACCGATAATCGAAGAAGACGAATAATCCCCTCATCCGCACAAAAACGGCCGCAAGGCCGTTTTTGTGCTTTTACCGGACCGAAGGCCAAAAAATCCGGCAAAGGGCTTGCCAGCGCCGGCGCTTTTCAGTATTCCTATGGGGGTTACCCATGGCCGTTGCGACCCTAAGATGCCCGTATCCCTGTTTTTCTTTCACTTCTTTTTTGCATCCTGACACGGGAGGCATTGGCGCAAGCAAGAAACAAGCGAAAGACGAACCGCCAAGCCTCCCACCGGGAGGCTTTTTTATTCAGCCGGACTGGCGACGAAGGAAGCCCTACTCATGAATCTGGACGAGATCAGAACCCACATCACCCGCCTGGACAGCGAGCTGCTGACCCTGCTGGCCAGGCGCAAGGCCCTGAGCCTGGAGGTGGCCCGCGCCAAGCTGGAAAACCCCAGGCCGATACGGGACCAGGAGCGGGAGCAGGCGCTGCTGGTGGAGCTTGTCAACCAGGGCCGGCAGCTCGGCCTGGACGCCCACTATGTTACCCGCCTCTACCACACCATCATCGAAGACTCGGTGCTGTCCCAGCAGGCGCTGCTGCAGGATCTGCTCAACCCCCAGGACCAGGTGCCGTCCATCAGCGTCGCCTTCCTCGGCCTGCGCGGCTCCTACTCCAACCTGGCGGCCCGCAAGTACCTGTCCCGCTTCCAGGCCGGCATCATCGAGCACAGCTGCGAGACCTTCCAGCAGATCCTCGACACCGTGGAATCGGGCCAGGCCCAGTACGGCATACTGCCCATCGAGAACACCAGCTCCGGCTCCATCAACGACGTCTTCGATCTGATGCAGCACACCAGCCTGTCCATCGTCGGCGAGCTGACCCAGCCCATAGAGCACTGCCTGCTGGTGGCGGTGGACACCGACGTCAGCCAGTTGAAGACCCTCTACACCCACCCCCAGGTGTACCAGCAGTGCTCCCAGTACCTGAAGACGCTGCCCGGGGTCAAGGTGGAGTTCTGCG
This sequence comes from Zobellella denitrificans, assembly GCF_002237365.1. GTDB lineage: Bacteria > Pseudomonadota > Gammaproteobacteria > Enterobacterales > Aeromonadaceae > Oceanimonas > Oceanimonas denitrificans. The sequence continues at coordinate 14,283 of NZ_NMUO01000026.1, read as the reverse complement.
CCGCCTCCTCCAACGCCATGGAGCTGGTGGCCGGCCTCAAGCGCCCGGACGTGGGCGCCATGGGCAGCGCCGACGGCGGCGAGCTGCACGGTCTCAAGCCGCTGGTGCGCGGCCTGGCCAACCAGAAGCAGAACATGACCCGCTTTATCGTGGTGGCGCGCAAGCCCATCGACGTGGCCGAGCAAATCCCGGCCAAGACCAGCTTCATCATGTCCACCGGCCAGCAGAGCGGCGCCCTGGTGGAGGCCCTGCTGGTGCTGCGCAGCCACGACATCACCATGACCAAGCTGGAATCCCGCCCCATCATCGGCAATCCCTGGGAAGAGATGTTCTACGTGGACGTCGCCGCCAACGTCAACAGTCCCGAGATGCAGTCGGCGCTGAAGGAGCTGGGCCGCATCACCCGCTTTATCAAGGTGCTGGGCTGCTATCCCAGCGCCGAAGTGGCGCCGACCCGGATCCCCTCCGGCGCCCTCAGCCAGGGCCAGGCCGCGGCGCCGGCCGAGGACAAGCAGCCCCGCCACAGCCGAGCCTACAAGCACGACGACACCCGCCTGCAGGTGGGCCGCTTCTACCTGGGCACCGATGAGCCCCTGCTGATCGCCATGCTGCCCGCCTGGCCCGGGGATCAGCAGTTGCAGGAAGCCGCCCGCAAGCTGAAGGAAAGCGGCGGCCAGGTGCTGGCCGTGCCCTGCTTCGACAACGGCGATATCCAGCAGGGGCTGCAGCACCTGCAGCGGTTGCGCGAGGTGGCGGCCCGCTTCGATCTGGCGGCCATGACCAGGGTGAGCAAGGCGGAAGAACTCAACCGGGCGGCGGAATACCTCGACCTGCTGCTGCTGCAGCCGGAGCAGGCCCTGCGGAGCGAACTGCTGATCGCCGCCGGCCGCTGTACCCGCCCCCTGCTGCTGCCCCTGCAGCAGGACGCCGCCGCCTCGCTGGCGGACGCCGAGCTCATCCTGAGCGAAGGCAACCAGCAACTGGCCCTGCTCGACGAGCGGGGGCTGCCCCTGGCCGGACTGCTGGCCCTGCAGCAGCAGACCCACCTGCCCCTGCTCGGCCGGCTCGACGGCAACGATGCGCTGGCGCCCGGGCTCGCCCACGCCCTGAAGGAAGCGGGCCTGCAGGGCTTCTGCGTCGAACTGGCCGACGGCCAGCAGGCAGATGCCCTCGCCCCCCTCGCCCACCGGCTGTACCGGGGATAACGCGGACAGTAAAAAGGCCCGGGAAACCGGGCCTTTTCAGTTTGATGACAAAGGCGTTGTAATGACCGAATAAGTCGGCCAAAGGCCCGGGAGACCCAGGCCTTTTTGGGTCGCGTCAGTCCTGGTGGTGGCGGCTGTCGTTGGCCTGGGCCAGCAGCAGTCGGCTTTCCTTGAGGAAGATGTCGGCATAGTCGCCGAAGAAGGCGCTAACGGTGGCGAACTGCTCGATAAAAGCCTCACGTCCGCCATTTTCCAGCTGATCCAGCAACTCACCGAAGCGGCGGTGGTAGCGTCTTATCATCTCCAGGTTGCGGGGCGAGGACAAAATGATGTCCGCGTACAGCGCCGGATCCTGGGCGAACAACCGGCCCACCATGGCCAGCTCCAGCCGGTATATGGGCGAGCTCAGGCGCAGCAGCTGGGCCAGATCCGCCTGCTCGGCGCACAGGTGGGCACCGTAGGCGAAGCTGGTGAAGTGGCGCAGGGCCTGCACCAGGCTCATGGCCTGGTCGTGTTCTTGCGCCGACACCGCCTGCAGCCGGGCGCCCCAGATCCGCATCTGGGCCAGCAGCCATTCGTACTGACCGGCGCCGCGGCCGTCGCTGTAGATGATCACCTGCTTGGCCAGGCTGGACACGTCGGGGCCGAACATGGGGTGCAGCCCCAGCACCGGGCCGGTGTGGGCCTTGAGCATGGCCGCCAGCGGCTCGCTCTTGACGCTGGTCAGGTCCACCAGCAGGCAGTCGGCGGGCAGCACCGGCAGCCGCTCGATCACCGCCACCGTCTGGTCGATGGGCACGGCAATCACCACCAGGCCCGCGTCGCCCAACAGGGCGTCGGCCCCGTCCCAGTCATCCTTTTCCAGGATCTCGACCGGGTAGCCGGACAAGCGCAGCAGGTGGGCGAACAGACCGCCGAGCTGGCCGGCGCCGCCGATCACCACCGCCTTGGACAGCTCCGGCTTGATGCATTTGAAGCCGGTATCCTTCTCGCTGGCGTAGGACTCGCGCATGGCGCGGCGCAGCACATCTTCAATCAGGTCTGGCGGTACGCCTTTCGCCTCGGCCTCGGCACGGCGCCGGGCCAGCATGGCGGCTTCCCGGTCGGGCGCATAGATGGGCACGCCCTGGCGGCTTTTTACTTCACCCACGCCCGCCACCAGTTTCAACCGGCGGGCAAACAGTTCGACCAACTGCTGGTCGACCTCGTCAATCTGATCCCGCAGGACCTGCAATTCATCTACCATTGGCTTCATCCCAATTACAAAAGCACCGGCCCTTCCCGGACACGGTGCTCTATTATGCCCGCTATTGGCCGCCGGCGACAGTCATCCGCCGGCACGGGCTCAGGTTCAAGGAGGCGAGCCGGCGGCTCAGCCGAGGCGGGCCTTGAGCGGCGCGGCCAGTTGCTCGCGGCACTTGGCCAGCAGCTCGGCGGTGGTGTCCCAGCCAATGCAGGCGTCGGTGATCGACACCCCGTAGCGCATGTCGCCCTTGGGCTGCTCGCTGGACTGGTTACCCTCGGCAAGGTGCGACTCCAGCATGATGCCGATGATGGACTGGTTGCCTTCCTGGATCTGGTGCACCACGTTCTCCGCCACCAGCGGCTGCAGGCTGTAGTCCTTGTTGGAGTTGCCGTGGCTGCAGTCCACCACCAGCTTGGGCGCCAGGCCCGCCGCCGTCATCGCCTTTTCCGCCAGGGCGATATTGACCGAGTCGTAGTTGGGCTGCTTGCCGCCGCGCAGTATCACGTGGCCGTCCGGGTTGCCTTGGGTCACCAGCAGGGCCACCTGCCCTTCCTGGTTGATGCCCATGAAGGCATGGGGCTCGGCCGCCGCCTTCATGGCGTTGATGGCGGTGCCCAGGTTGCCGTCGGTGCCGTTCTTGAAGCCGACCGGCATGGACAGCCCCGAAGCCATCTCCCGGTGGGTCTGGGACTCGGTGGTGCGGGCGCCGATGGCGGACCAGGAAAACAGCTCCGCCAGGTACTGGGGACTGATGGGATCCAGTGCTTCGGTGGCCAGGGGCAGCTCCAGCTCGGCCAGCCAGCACAGCAGCTCACGCGCCTTGTGCAGGCCCAGTTCGATGTCGAAGCTGCCGTCCAGGTGAGGATCGTTGATAAAGCCTTTCCAACCGACGGTGGTGCGCGGCTTCTCGAAATAGACGCGCATCACGATATAGAGGCTATCACGGTAGTCATCATGCAGTTTTTTGAGGCGGGTTGCGTACTCTTTGGCTGCGTCGATATCGTGGATGGAGCAGGGACCGCAGATCACCAGCAGACGGTGATCCTTGCGATGAATAATATCGGAGATGGTCTGCCGGGCCTGGCCGATGAAGGCCAGCGCCTGCTCGGAGATGGGCAGCTTGGCCTTGAGCTCCGCCGGGGTGATCATCACCTGTTCGGATTGGATATGGATATTATTCAGTGTGTCTTTCTGCATGATGACATCCTCACATGTAAATAAATCTTTACAACCAAACTTAAAGAAAAATCACTCGTTATTTGACATACAGTGATTTCTCTTTTACGCAACCGCCCCCACCATACCAAGGCCGGGCGGCCTTGCAAAGCCTGATGTCGGTGAAAAACCGGTTATTTTACCCTGATGGCGGCGAATGGGCAGAAAAGAGCCAGAATGGCACGGCTGGCGGCGTATACTTGAAGCAACAGAGGAGCGCGCATGAACCAACACGAATACCGGCAACTGGTGGCCAGCTTTCGCCGCATCCTGGATCACTACGGGGTGGATTACCGCCGGAGCCCGCCTTCCTACAACAATGATACCCTCTACGATCACCAGTGCCGGCTGATCCTGGATGAAGTGGCTCGCAGCTGGCACGCCCACTACGGTCACAGGCCCAGCTCCCTGCTGCTGCAAAAGGCGCTGTTCGCCGCCGAACAGAGCCGGCGGTTCAGCCCGCCCTGGTACGCCCGCTGGCTGAACGTCCTGCGCGGCCTGGCAGGCCGGCACTAGCCCCACGACCCGTCCTGACTCTGCCAGGCCCGGCCGGGCTGGCATTCGGCCAAAGTTCTGCCATCATGCTCCTTCCCCTTTCAAGGAACCCGGACATGCAACGACTCATCCGCTTTTTCTTCCAGGGCCTGCTGATCCTGCTGCCCTTCGTGCTGACCGTCTACCTGGTGTACCTGATCTTCACCATGCTCAACGAAACCCTGTTTTCGGCCCTGGGTTCGCTGCTGCAACTGGTGTTTCCGGCGCTGGAGGCGGGCTGGGTGTCGGATCTGGCCGGCGGTCTGGTGACCCTGGTGCTGATCATCCTCACCGGCATGTTTGCTTCTTTTTATCTCGGCCGCTTCTTCCTCAGCCTGTTCGACGCCGTCCTCACCCGCATTCCCCTGGTGAAGATGCTCTACAATTCCCTGCGGGATCTGTTCAATGCCCTGCTCGGCGACAACAAACGCTTCGACAAGCCGGTGGCGGTCAGCCTGATGGGGGGAGAAGTGATGGTGCTGGGCTTTATCACCCGGGAGGAAATGGAGGAATTCGGACTCAAGGACAAGGTCGCCGTCTACCTGCCCCAGTCCTACAACTTCGCCGGCAATGTGCTGATCGTCGACAAGGACAAGGTACGGCCGCTGGACATCCCCGCCGGCACCGTCACCACCTTTATCGTCAGCGGCGGCGTGACCGGAAAGCCATAGGCTGGAGGCCGGAAACGCCCTGCTTTTGCTTCCGGCCCCCAGCTTCTGGCTTCCGGCATCAGGCTTCAGGCTTTAGACCTTTCCTTCAGCAGCTCGGCGCACAGTCGCACAAAGTCGGAGGAGGTGACCATGCCCTCCAGCCGGCCGTCCTGGTCCACCACCGTCAGGCAACCGTGCTTGTTGCTAAGGAAAAAGGGCACCACCTCGGTCAGCGGAGCCTTGGCGTCAACGCTCTCGAAGTCCGAGTCGATGATGTCCATCACCCGGACCTGGCGCTCGCGCCGCTCCAGGGCGCTGACGCCGTAATCCGCCAGCAGGCTCATGACGGTGGCGATCATCCGCTTCTGGGTCAACACCCCGAGCAGCTTGCCGCTGTCCTTGTCCACCACCGGAATATGGCGGATGCTTTTCTCCCGCATCAGATCGTGGGCGTCCTTCAGGGTGGCATCCTGGCTCAGGGTCAACAACTGGCGGGCCATGATATCGCCGACATGTTCTACAGCCATGAGGGTCTTCCTTTTCGTTTGTTCGCGTTGGGGCTCATCATAGTATGCACCATGTTGTGACACAGCGGCCCCGCTCTTGCAAACAAAAAAACAAAAAAGCCCGGGAAATTCAGTCACTTCCCTGGCTTGTGGTCAGGCCTGTTGCGCAGCGGGACAAGTGCCGCCAAAACAAATGAAAGTGGTTATCATTAGCCATAACAATAGACATCCTTTTTAAAATACGTATTCTATTGCCCCAGTATGTCATCGCTATCTGGATCCGGGGATTTACCTTGAGTTTTCGTCGCTACACCCTGTTCGCACTGGCTTCCGTTATCCTGCACGGGCTGATGGTTCAGGCCATGGAGCGCCAGGAGCTGGAAATAACCCTGGCGCCCGACAGCAACCCGGGCCCGATCAGCGTGCAGATGTTGCCTGCCGTGGCCAGGCCCGAACCGACACCGCCGCTGCCGGAGCCCGAACCCAAGCCGGAGCCCAAGCCCAAACCGGTGCCCAAGCCCGAGCCCAAGCCGGTGCCCAAACCCGAGCCCAAGCCGGTGCCCAAGCCCGAGCCCAAACCGGCACCTGAGCCCGTGTCCGAGCCAACCGCCAAGGTCGATCCCAAGCCGCAGCCCCAGGTGACCCAGAGCAGCGCGCCCAAGCGGATTGACACCCCCAGTTTCAAGACCCGGCCGGCGCCCATCCCCTATCCGTCCCAGGCCCGTCGCCGGGGACTCGAAGGCACTGTGGTAGTCGAGGTCTGGCTGGATGAAAACGGCCGGCAGACCAAGCGATTGCTGGCCAGGTCGTCCGGCGTCAAGGTGCTGGATCAGACGGCGCTGACCGCCATCGCCAAATGGCATTTCTCCGCCTATGTAGAAAACGGCCGCGCCCTGGCGCACCGCGTACAGATCCCCGTTCGTTTCAAACTGGACTAAAACACATGTCGTTTCTGAACCAACTGCATCAACAACTGGGCCCGATGAGCTGGCCCCTGATCCTCTGCTCGGTGCTCACCCTGGCGCTCTGGCTGGAGCGCGGCCTGACTTTGCTGTGGACCAGCCTGCGCGGCGAGCAGGAAAAGCGCCGCCTGCGCCGCCAGGGCCACGCCTATCCGGACGCGGAAATGAGCCATGCCAGGTCGCTGACCCTGCAGGGCTGCTCCCTGCTGGTCCGGCACCGGCAATGCGACAAGTCCACCCGCGAGGATCTGGCCTCGGTCTGGTTGCAGCAGCAGCGCCGCCGGCTGCACGCCGGTTTGCGGGTGCTCACCCTGGTGGGCGTCATCAGCCCGCTGCTGGGCCTGCTTGGCACCGTGCTGGGACTTATCGAGATGTTCAGGAGCATCAGCCAGAGCCAGGATCCGGTGACCCCGTCGCTGCTGGCGGACGGCCTGGGGCTGGCCATGAGCACCACCGCCGCCGGTCTGCTGATCGCCCTGCCGGCCATCGCCGGCGCCCAGCTGTTCGGGCTCTGGGCCGACCGCCTGCTCGACAAGCTCACCCATGAGCTGAACCAGTGCAACCTCTACCTGGAAGGCGTGGCGCTGGGAGGCAAGGCATGATAGGCCGCCCCGAGCCCGCCCAGTCCGGCTGGCGGGCGCTCACTCCCGACATCACCCCCCTGCTCGACATCATCTTTATCGTGCTGGTGTTTTTGATGCTCACCGCCAATATCCCGCTGCAATCGCTGGAGGTGGATCTGCCCAAGACCGACAGCGAGGCGCTGAACAGCGTGCAGGACAACAAGGCCATGACCATCAACCTGCTGGCCGGGGATCCCGCCTGGGCCCTGCAGGGGGAGAAATACGCCGACTGGGAAAGCTTCAAGCCGGTGCTGCTCGAGCGCCTGCCCGCACTCAAGGAAGCCGAGCTGGTGCTGGCCTCCGACCGGGAGGTGACGGTGGACAACATGATGAAGTTGCTCGCCTTCCTGCAGGAACACGAGATCCAGGCCACCCAGATCCTGATGGAAGAAGGACGCTGAGCCGGGCTCTCCGGCTCAGACTTCGAAGAAACGGTACAGGCTGTCGACCCGGGTCGGGCAATCCGCCACCTGGTGCACCTTGTCTTCCGCAGCCTTGGGGCTCTCGTAACTGACCCGGCAGCCCAGGGTGTCGGTCAGTTCGAACTGGTTGCCCTCGTCGTCGTAAAAGGTCACCAGCCAGCCCATGCTCAGGGTGTCGTGGCACACCCGGGCCGAGCGCAGTTTTCCCGCCTGATACAGCTCGCGCAGTTCGCTTGTGGTCATGATGTTCCCCTCCCCGCCGGTCATTACAAGTATAGCGGCGGGGGCTGCCTCAGGCCGGGGCGCTGTAGCGCCCCGGCTTGTGGTTGAAGGCCAGCACCTGGTTGAGCAGCACGGCCCCCAGCACCGACAGCAGCAACAGCCAGGGCGGCACCACGGTGAAGGACACCAGCACGATGAGGGAATCCACCGCCATCTGCAGCTTGCCGGCACTGATGCCGAAGCGGCCCTGCAGGTAGAGCGCCAGTATGCCGATGCCGCCCAGGCTGGCCTGGTGGCGGAACAGGATCAGCATGCCCACCCCGATCAGCAGGCCGCCCATCAGGGCGGCGAAGGGCGGCGACACCGAGGCCACCGCCAGGAAATGGGGAAGCTGCTCGCTGAACAGGGACACCAGCGACACGCTGACAAAGGTCTTGAAGGTAAAGGCCGGCCCCATCCGCAGCCAGGCCAGCGCATAGAAGGGTAAATTGATCAGGAAGAACCAGACCCCGAAGCCGGTGCCGCTGAAATGGGCGAGCAGCAGGGCGATGCCGGCGGTGCCGCCGGTAAGCAGGCCGGCCTGCTTGAGCAGGAACACCCCCAGGGCCACCAGCAGGGTACCGGACAGGAGGGCGATGATGTCTTCGGACAGGGGATGGCGGCTGTTCATAGGGGCGACGGCTGCAACACAAGGGGGCGAGATCCTAAGGCCGCAGGGGGCGGCCGCCAAGAGAGCCGCCCCCTGCGGCCGCCCCCCCGGCCGTCACGCTTTCATGACGGCCGTTGTCACGATTTCATGACAGTGCAGGGGTCTCCCCCGGCAAGGTCAGCCGGCTCAGAAATGCCATTCCATGTTCAGGGTGGGGGCGTCGGTATCGACTCCCGGTTTGCCGTGGTTGCCGTACTTGTTGCGCCAGTACTCGTAGCCCACCCCGACCCAGAAGGTGTTCTTCTTGTTGAAGGCCAACTGGCCTACATCCAGCATCAGCGAGGTGCGCAGCAGATGCTCGGGCTTGGTCTCGTTGTTGAAATAGTCCTTGCCCTTGGCGCCGTTGTAGTTGGTGAAACCCTGGAACTTCAGCGGCAGGCCGGCGGCCTCGAACGGCAGACCCCAGGCCAGGTTGATCTGGTAGTAGGGATCGAAGCTCAGATCCTTGTGGGTGCAGAACGCCAGGCCGCAGTGGTTGCTCTCGTAGGCATAGAACAGGCTCAGGTCGAGAAAACCGGGCACGTCGAACTTCAGGGTCGGCCCCACCGCCAGGAAGCGCTTGCGCGGCGCGAAGGCGGAGTTCTTGGTGTTGAGATCGAAGCCGGCGGTCAGCGCCACATCCTTCACCGGGCCGAAGCCGAGATCGGTGTCGAACAGCTTGCCCAGGTGCAGCTGGTGGCGATAGGCCAGGTAGAACTCGGTGGCGCCGTCGCTGCTGCCGCTGGCCGGATCCTCGCTGCCGGACTTGAGCACGTCCAGGTTGAAGTAGTTCTGGCCCAGGGAATAACCGCTGGCGTGGGTCAGCTGCACTATGTTCTTGCTCACCTTCTCGGGGTTGTTCGGCTCGGTAAAATCCGAACCGTAGCGGTAGCCGACGAAGGTGTCGGACCAGGTGGCCGCCTGCAAGGGGGCGGACAGGGCGAGAACGGTGGTGACGGCGGTGGCCAGTTTGTGCAATTTCATCTGTTACTTACTCCGTTAAATACCGGCCCGGATGGCCGGAATACTCCTGAAAAAAACCGGCGGCGCCCTGTGCGGGACAAAGGCCGCCCGCCCGGGCCGACGGGGCCCGGGGATGGATAGGGATGCCAGGGGTTAGGAAACCTGTGGGTCGGCCAGCGGCTTGGGCTCGCGGATGAGCTTGCGCAGCGCGCCCCAGGCCGCCCAGGACAGCAGGGCGACGCAGAGGAACAAGAGCCCGGCGCTCAGCGGCCGCTCGACGAAGGTCATGGGATCGCCGCGGGACAACAGCAGGGCCCGGCGCAGGTTTTCCTCCAGCATGGGCCCCAGCACGAAGCCGAGCAGCAGGGGCGCCGGGTTGAAACCCAGCTTGGCCAGCAGGTAGCCGGCCGCCCCCACCAGGGCCACCACGTAGATGTCGAACACATTGTTGTTGACGCTGTAGACCCCGAGGCAGATGAACACCAGGATCGCCGGGTAGAGCATGCTGAAGGGGATCCTGACCAGCGACACCCAGATGCCGATCAGCGGCAGGTTCAGCACCAGCAGCATCAGGTTGCCGAGGCCGAAGCTGACGATCAGCCCCCAGAACATGGCCGGGTTTTCCGACACCATCAGCGGCCCGGGCTGGATGCCGTGGATCATCATGGCGCCCAGCATCAGCGCCATCACCACGTCGCCGGGAATGCCCAGGGTCAGGGTGGGAATAAAGGCGGTCATGGCGCCGGCGTTGTTGGCCGCCTCGGGCCCGGCCACGCCCTCCAGCGCACCCTTGCCGAAACGCTCCGGCTCCCGGGACACCTTCTTCTCCACCGCGTAGGCAATAAAGGAGGCGATGGCCGCCCCGGTGCCCGGCATGGCGCCGAAGAAGCTGCCGATGGCGGTGCCGCGCAGCATGGGGCATACCGAACGCCGGGCCTCGTCCCGCCCGGGCAGCATGGAACGCAGGCTGAAGCGGGCGTTGACGCTGCCCGCGCCCCCCGCCCTGATGCTGGTGATCACCTCGGAGATGCCGAACAGCCCCATGGCCAGGGCGACCAGGTTGATGCCGTCCATCAGCTCCGGCACCCCGAAGGTGAAGCGCGGCAGGCCGGTGTTCACGTCGGTGCCCACCACCCCCAGCAGCAGCCCCAGCACCACCATGGCCAGGCTCTTGGCCGGCGAGCCGGAGCCCACCGCCGAGGCGGCGATCAGCCCCAGCAGCATCAGCGCAAAGTACTCCGCCGGGCCGAAGGCCAGCCCGGCCCGGGACAGGGCGGAGCCGAAGCCGATCAGCAACAGCAGGCCCAGCATGGAGCCCACGAAGGAGCCGGTCATGGCGGTGAAGAGCGCCACCCCCGCCTTGCCCTGTTTCGCCAGGGGGTAGCCATCCAGGCTGGTCACCGCCGACGAGGGGGTGCCCGGCAGGTTGAGCAGTATGGAGGCGATGGAGCCGCCGTACTGGGAGCCGTAGAACACCCCGGCCAGCATGGCGATGGCGGCGGTGGAAGGAATGTAGTAGGTGATGGGCAGCAGCAGCGAGATCGCCGCCATGGCGCCCACCCCGGGCAAGACCCCGACCAGGGTGCCCAGAAACACGCCGATGAAGCAATACAGCAGCATGGTCGGCTGGATAGCGGCCTGCAGCCCCAGCCATAGTCCGTCAAAAATACCCATTGTCTGTTCCGGTTTATCCTCAGGTTTCGAACCGGCCGGCGCACCTGCCCAGGCAGGTGGCGGCCACGACGGTAAGCCTCGCGGACCTCAGCCGCTCCAGGGCCAGGTCTTGATCGCCATGCCCAGCCCCAGGGAGAAGATCGAATAGGTGATAAGGGCGATCCCCAGCGCCACCTTGCACTTGGTGCCCCAGCCCAGCTTGCGGTCGGGCACCAGGGCCAGCAACACCGCGACCAGGGTGGCCACCACCAGGCCGGCCAGGGCCAGCAGGCCGCCGAACACCGCTATGCTGAGGATGACGAAACCGGCGCTGCCCCACTCGGTGCTTACCGGCGCGCCGGCACGGAACCAGGCCGGTATGGCGATAAGGGCGCCCAGCAGCGCCAGCACGCCGCCCAGGATCACCGGCAGGAAGCCGGGCCCCATGTTGTGAACACCGCCGAACTCATAATTCACCTGGCCGTACCAGGCGGCGAAGAGACCGACGGCGGCAAGGCCGGCCCCCCCGAGAATGCCTTTGATGTCTCGCTTCAACATGGCAAAACCCTCCTCCTTGTTTCGCCATCCCCTGGCGGGATTTATCCCCGCCAGGGAACTCCTCTCTCGCCGGCGGCGGGGCCCAGGCCCCGTCGGCCGGACTCAACTGCCCCGGATGTCGAGCTGCTCGATCAGGGCCGACAGCCGGGCATGATCGTCCGCGTTGATGGCGCCCAGGGCCTCGGGCTCGCCGCCCACCGGCACGGCGCCGAAGCTCGCCAGCTGCTCCGCCACCTCGGGCAGCTGCAGTATCTCGTTCAGGTGCTGGTTGAGCAGGCGCACCACCTCGTCGGGTGTGCCCTTCGGCGCCATCAGCCCGTGCCAGGCGCCGAGCCGCACCTGGTCGTAGCCCTGTTCGGCCACGGTGGCCAGCTCCGGCAGCACCGGCGAGCGTTCCGGATCGGTCACCGCCACCGGCACCAGTTGGCCCGACTCGATCAGTTGGGCCACGGGGCCGTAGACCACGTAACCCAGGTCCACATGGCCGGCGAGCAGATCCGGGATGATGGGCCCGATGCCCCGGTAGGGGATGTGCAGCACCTTGATGTCGGCGGCGCTGTTGAGCCACTCGGCGGCGATGTGCATGGGCGAGCCGGCACCGGGGCTGGCGTAGTTGAGGCGCTTGCCGTCGCGGGACTGGCTGACCAGGTCGGCCACGCTGCTGATGCCGGACTTGGGGTTGGCCACCAGCAGCACCGACTGCTTGCTGGCCAGGATCACCGGCTCGAAACCGTTGAGCACGTCGTAGCGGGATTCCTTGGGCAGGGCCATCACCAGCGGCGCCGTGGTGAAGGTGTTGGGGGTGAACAGCAGGGTGTGGCCGTCGGCCTTGGCCCGGCTGACATAGCTGTTGCCGATGGTGCCCGCCGCCCCGGGGCGGTTCTCCACGATCACCGGCTGCCCCAGGCGGCTGGTGAGCTTGTCGGCGAACAGCCGGGCGATGGCGTCCACGTCGCCCCCGGGCGGGTAGGACACCACGATGGACACCGGCTTGCTGGGATAACCGTCGGCCTGCACGCCTCCGGCCAGCAGGGCGGCGGCGGCCATGGCCGCGCCGATAAAGCGTCTGCGAGTCAATTCCATTTTGCTCTCCTTGGCACCCTGAAAAGTGCCGTTGAATCCGAGGACACCGGGTGCCAACGGCCCCCGGCATAATGTTTTACATACAAAACAATGTTTCTTATGTGACAATGCGAACTCTAAAACGCTTTGTTTCCCCCTGTCAAACCAAAATTGAAACAATTTTTTAACACCCCTCCGGCCGGATCCCGACCCCTGCCGGCAGGGCCGACAGCCACCGCGCAAGCGGTAAAAAGCAAGCCGGCCGGCAACACCAGAACGGCGGGCACGACGGGGCCGCAGCGTGCCCAGGCACCTGTTTATGAAGGTTGCAAAGCCTGGCCGTTACGCTCCGGTGAAACAAAGGGCGCTCCTGGCTCCGCTTTCTCCCCGGCAGCAAAACACCGCCGTTGGCAGATATGCGCCTTGCCGGTGGAGCGCAGGCGGCCCGCCTGCTTTCCCGCGCAGCGGGAACCCTCGGACTGGCCTACCACACCACAGCTTTAAAGAGGCTTGAGGCAGAACAGGCATCACGGGTTGTCCTGTGCCTTCGCCCGCCTCGGTGCCATCCTTATGCGGGCGGGCCGCCCGCGCCCCAAGAATCACCACTGCCTAAGTTTTAAACTGAGCGGTGCTCTAGTGTCGTCGGATGGCTGAGCCAGCAGGCGGCCGTCCTCTCTGCGGAGGACAAGACCCGCGCCACCACCTGATGCAGGCCAGCGTTTACCCTGCCCGGTGCCCGGTCGGCCCCCGCTCCCGCTCAGTACAGCTTCTTCTGGGGCGGGCCGGCGAAGTTGAGCGGACCTATGCCGTTCATCTCCACTTCCACCAGGGCCGGGCCCTGCACCGCCATGGCCTCGCCGATGGCCTGCTCGAACTCGGCCAGGCTGGCCGCCTTCCAGCTGGCCAGGCCCACGGCCTCGCCCAGGGCCTTGAAGTCGGGGGTGTGCAGCTGGTTGAAGTACTGGCGGCCGCCGAAGTACTGGTTCTGGATGCCGCGCATCACCCCGTAGCCGCCGTCGTTCATCACCAGCAGCATCAGGTTGGTCTGCTCCTGCACCATGGTCGCCAGCTCGCCCACCCCCAGCATCAGGCCGCCGTCGCCCACCAGGCCCACCACCTTGCGCTCCGGGTTGGCCACGGCGGCGCCGATGGCCATGGCCAGGCCCATGCCGATGGCGCCGGCCAGGGAGTGGATATTGGTGTTGGGCGCCTGGATGGGGAACAGCCGGCTGCCCCAGGTGCTGCCGGACATGGTGATGTCGCGCACCAGGATGCCGTCATCGGGCAGCGCCGCCCGCAGCTGGCCGCAGAGGGTGGCATAGGGGCCGAGCTGCTCGGTGAGCGCCGCCACCGCCGCCGTTTTCGCCTCGGCGATGGCCCGGTCGAACTCGGGGTTGGCCTTGGCCTGCCCCTGCAGCGCCGCCACCAGGGCGGCCAGCACCGCCTTGGCGTCGCCGCACACGAAATGGTCCACCGGGTAGTTGCGCTGGGCCGCCGCCGGGCTGGCGTCCACCTGGTACAGGGGGCGCGGCAGGGCCAGGGAATAGGTGCGGGTCTCGTTGCTGCGCAGGCGCGAGCCCACCACCAGCGCCAGATCGCACTCGGCCATCAGCGCCTCGACCGCCGCCGAGTTGTGGAAGGCGCCCAGGCTGCGCGGATGGGCATCGGGCAGGATGCCGCGGCCATGGGTGGAGGAGATCACCGCCACCCCCAGATCCGCCAGCGCCGCCACTTCCTCGCTGCTGTGGGTGGGCGGTGGCGCCCTGCACTGCAG
>NZ_NMUO01000025.1 GCF_002237365.1 Zobellella denitrificans | reverse complement strand
TGGGGTAGTAGCTGAAGTATTTAGTGTTTATCAAGCGGAAGAGGACATACGAATTAAGCGAGAGTCGCGGGGGTGCGGGGAGGTGTAGAAGAAACAGCCCCCTGCAGGGCGAAGGCCAGGGTGTTGGCGAGGGCGGAAAGCAGGGTCCCCGCCTCGGGCGGGGCCGGCAGCAGCAGGCCGGCGCCCAGGCGGGAAAGCTCGTGCCAGGGGTCGAGGGCGGTGACGGACAGATCGGCCCAGGGCAGGCACAACAGCGCCAGCAGCAGGAACAGCAGGCTGCTGTGCACCATGGCCCGGGCCGGCTGCGGCTGGGCCATCAGCGGCTCCGGTACAGGGTGCGCAGCTGGTCCGGGGTCAGCGCCTGGCTGGCCGCGTCCAGCACCACCCGCCCCTGGCGCAGGCCGACGATGCGGGTGCAGTGAGTGAGCGCCTGCTCCACATTGTGTAGCGCCAGCACTACGGTGCGGTGGCGGGCACAGACCAGCCGCAGCAGCTCGTCGGCCTGGCGCTCGTCCAGCGCCGACACCGGCTCGTCGCCGATAAAGATGGGCTTTTGCTGGTACAGGGCCCGGCCCAGGCCGACCCGGCCCTGCTGGCCGCCGGAGAGCCGTTCGGCGGCGGTCCACAGCTGGCCGGCCAGCCCCAGTTGGCTGGCCAGCTCGGTGATCTCGGCCCGGGGCCGGGCCAGGGGCCGCACCAGGTTGGCCAGGTTGTACCAGAAGGGATGGCGCTCGAGCCGCCCCATGTAGATGTTGTGAAAGGCCGACAGCATGGGCACCAGCCCCGGCTGCTGCGGGCACCAGGCCACCTCATGGGGGCGCAGCTCGCGCAGCCGGCGCAGCAGGGTGCTCTTGCCGGTGCCCGACTCGCCCAGCAGGGCGATCTTGTCCCCTTCCCTCACCTCCAGCGACAACTCGCGCAGCACGGGGGTGCCCGCGTAGCCCAGGGTGTCCTGGTGGAAGCGGAACAGGCTGGCGCCCTTGTCCATTACTGCTCGGGATCCATGATGCCGATGGCCACGGCGGTATCGCGGATGGGGGCGTAGTCGTCGTTGCTCGCCGCGATAAAGCCGGAGCGGGGGAAGGCCGCCAGCAGCTCGGGATCTTTCATCTCCAGCAGCGCCTGCTGCACCTTCTGCTTGAAGCCGGCGCCGAAGCGCGCGTCCACGTCGCCGCGGATGCTCCACTGGTAGTCGGGATAGGCCGGCGTGGCCCAGATCACCCCGACCTTGCTCTCGTCGATATTGCCCTTGGCCTTTTCCGCCTCCCACACCGCGTAGTTCACCGCGCCCAGCTCGAAGGCGCCGGACTGCACCAGGCTGATGGTGCGGTTGTGGTCGCCGGAAAAGCCAACCCGGGAAAACAGCCGCTCCGGCGCCTGGCCGAAGTGCTGGCGCAGGTAGAACTCGGGCATCAGCCGGCCGGAGGTGGAGCCCTTGTCGCCGAAGGTGAAGCGCTTGCCGGCAAGGCCGGCGGGTAACTGCTCACTCTCGCCCAGCCCGGTGCTGGCGTGGGCGATGATGTAGCTGACGAACTCGGTGTCCTCCACCCCCTGGGCGATGGCCTCGCTGCCCGGCACCAGCTCGCGGGCCTGCACCCCGGTCAGGCCGCCGAACCAGGCCAGCTGCACCTGATCGTTGCGAAAGGCGCTCACCGCCGCCGGGTAGCTCTTCACCGGAATGTACTGCACCTCCACCTCCAGCTTTTCAGACAGGTAGTCGGCAATCTTGCCGAAGCGCTCGGTCAGGTGGCGCTCGTCCTGATCGGGGATGGCGGTAAACACGAAAGGCGCGGCCTGGGCCAGGGAGCCCAGGCACAGGGTCATCAGGCCCAGCAGGCGGGCACGCAAAGCAGGGGTCATCTTCATGGTCGACTCATCCGGAAAAAGGCGGGAGCCGGATTATAGCCGAAAGCCGGCCGGGATCAGAGCCCCAGCCAGCCGTTCATCAGCGCCATGTACACCAGGGTGCCGGCGAGGATGCTGAGCAGCGCCTGCCGGCGCCACAGCTGCAGCGCCGCCACCACCGCCACCGCCAGCAGCTGATGGCTGCCGTCGGCGGGCGCGCTCCACTGGTGCACGCCCATGGCATAGAGGGTGAGCAGCACCATCATGGCCACCGGCAGCCGCCGGCCCAGCACCTGGATGCGCCTGTGGTGGGCGATAACCCCCCGCGCCACGAAGGGGAAGGCGCGCAGGCCGAAGGTGACCGCCCCCATGATCAGCGCCGCCAGCAGGTAATCGAGTTCAGACATGGGCCGCCTCCCGCTTCGCTTCCGGCCAGGCCAGCAACACCAGCACCAGCATCAGCGAGGCCGCCAGCAGGAAGTATTCACTGACCCAGGTGCCGGCCACGGCCGCGGCCAACAGCCCCAGGGCCACGGCGCCCCAGTCCTTTTTGGCGCGGATCTGCTCCACCGCCAGCACGGTGAACAGGGCGGTGAGGGCGAAGTCCAGTCCCTGCAGGCCGGGGGGCAGGCCCCGCGCCAGCAGCACCCCGGCCAGGGTGCCCAGCACCCAGTAGCCCTGGTTGAACAGCGTCACCAGCAGGGCGGTCTTGCTGTCCTTCACCTGGCCGGAGGCGCTGAGCAGGGAATAGGTTTCGTCGGTGATGCCGAAGATAAAGTACGGGCGGCCGAGGGCGCCCTTGGGCAACAGGTGATAGAGCGACAGGCCGTAGAACAGGTGGCGGAAATTCACCAGCAACGCCGCCACCGCCAGATCGATCCAGCCGATGCCCGCCGCCAGCATGCCCACCGCCAGGTATTGCAGGGCGCCCGCATAGACCAGCACGCTCATCAGCGGCGCCCAGTACCAGCTCAGGCCCGCATCCACCCACAGCACCCCGAATACCGCCCCCAGGGGCAAATAGCCCATCATCACCGGCAGGGTAAGCGGCACCACGCCGCGCCACGTATCCATGATTCTCGCCCCAATACCTTATAAAACATTAGAAACTAAGGGATTGACCGAAGCTTGGCAAGGCATTGGCTTGTTTTTACAGCCGTTTTATCGGCAGGCGCCAAACGGCACATTTTTTAGGCAAACGGCTTTTATTCGGTGCAACAATTATATAACCTTCTGGTCTGACCTGTATGGAGACACGGTGATGCTGAACCCCTTGCGCTGGTGGCGGACCGCCTTTCGTCCTCGCCACCCCATGACCGACGACCAGGAGCGGCTGACGGACACCCTGCTGTTCTTTTCCTTTATCGCCCTGCTGGTGGGCGGCTACAGCCTGCTGAAGTGGGCCGGCCACGGCCACGGCGCCCTGATGCTGACCTCCAGCCTGCTGATGGCGCTCGCCCTGGCCTGCGCCGGCTGGCTGCGCCTGGGCGGCAGTCCCGGCGGCGCCATGCACCTGGCCATGGCCGGCATGGTGCTGCACGCGGTCAACATCATCTGGCAGTCCGGCGGCCTCGGCCAGCCCACCCAGCTGTACTGGCTGCCGCTGCTGATGATGCTGTGCTTCCTGATGGGGCACCGCCGCCAGGCCCTGCTCTGGTGCCTGCTGCTGCTGGCCGCGGTGGTGGCCCTGGTGGCGTTGCCGCTGCTGGAAGTGTCCCTGCCCCGGCTGCAACTGAACGAGCGGGCCCGGCGCATCGAAACCTGGTCCGGCTTCTTGCTGCCCATGGTGTTGCTGATGATCGCCCAGTACCACACGGTCCGGCTGCGCGACAGCGCCATCGACCACGCCCTGAACGCCCGCGCCCAGAGCGAGCGGGCCGCCCGGCTGGCGGCCGAGGGCAAGGCGCAGCTGGGCCAGATGCTGAGCCAGGCCGACCACAGCGCCGGCGAGCTGGTGAGCGCCGCCGGCGAGCTGGGCCGCACCTCGGGCCAACTGGGACGGGCGGTGGCGGAACTGAACCAGGGCAGCCACCACCAGGCCGAGGCCGCAGGCCGGATGCAAAGCCAGTTGGCCGAACTGCATCAGGCCCTGGAGCGTGCCGCCAGCTTCGTGAGCGAAGTGACCCATCGTTCCGCCAGCGCCGGCAAGCGGGCCGATCAGGGCAACCAGGCCCTGGCCGAGTGCGTGACCGCCATCCACCGCATCCAGGCCCGCCACCAGGACATCGACGCCGCCACCAGCCTGATCACCCATATCGCCGAGCAGACCAACCTGCTGGCCCTGAACGCCGCCATCGAAGCGGCCCGCGCCGGCGAGCACGGCCGGGGCTTCGCGGTGGTGGCCCAGGAGGTGCGCGAGCTCTCCACCCGCAGCAACGAGTCCGCCCGCCAGATCCGCGAGCTGCTGGCCAGCAGCCATCAGGAGGTGAGTAACGGTGAGGCGGTGATCCAGGGTGCCACCCAGGCCCTGTCCGGCATACTGGCGCTGGTCAAGGACATCGGCCGGGATATGCAGGAGCTGAGCGCCCTCACCCGCAGCCAGCATCAGGCCCTGCACGCTCTGGGCCAGGCCGGCGACGCCGTGGCCGCCGTGGCCGGGCAGACCCTGGCCACCAGCCGCCAGATGGCCGCCTATGAAGCGGACTTGCAGGGCATTACCCGATTGCTGGAAAGCCAGTCCAAAGGGCTGGCCAGCATAGTGCGGGAGGGATGAAGAGGCTGTCCGACGGTGGTACCACCATCAGCCATGGCCGCCGTGACAACGTCAATTAGCTAGCATCACTGACGCATCCAGATGGCTGGACATGCTTGACCTGTATCGGCGACATTTAAACAATGAAAATAATAATATATTTTCAATAAATCATGAATTATATTCATGATTTATTGAATACTAAAGACCGGAGTCAAGTTATGCTGGAGCGGTTTCACCTTGAAGTACTGGCAGCCATAAAAGAGCAAGGAACCTTAACCCAGGCGGCTGAATCGTTAAATTTATCCCAGTCCGCATTGAGTCACAGCATCAAAAAATTAGAAGGCCAGATCAAAACACCCGTTTGGCAAAAAGAAGGTAGAAACTTGCGCCTTACCGATGCGGGTGAACGAATCTTGACTCTTGCCAATCGGGTATTACCGCAATTTAAACATACTGAACATCTATTGCGTCAGATAGCGACTGGTGAAATGGGTTCACTGCGCATCGGCATGGAATGCCACCCATGCTATCAATGGCTGTTAAAAGTGATTGAACCTTATCTTGAAAAGTGGCCAAACGTTGACATTGACGTGAAGCAGGAATTTCAGTTCGGTGGTCTGGGCGCCCTGCACAGCTACGAGATAGATATCCTCGTCACGCCTGATCCCTTGTATAAACCTAATTTGACGTTTATACCGGTATTTGACTATGAACATAGACTCGTCGTTTCGGCAGCTCACCACCTTGCCATGCAAGACTCGATCATGCCTGAACAGCTGAGTGAAGAAGTGTTATTTAGCTACCCGGTAGAGCCTGAGCGGCTGGATATTTACAGTCAGTTTTTAAATCCCGCAAAATGCACGGTCAAAAAACACAAGACTATCGAAACGACGGAAATCATGTTGCAAATGGTGGCAGCAGGCAGAGGTGTCTGTGCATTGCCTGGCTGGTTAGTGGATGAATTCGCCAAAACAATGGCTATTAAAAGCCTCCGGTTCGGTAAACATGGGATTAGAAAACAGATCTTTTTGGGAATACGAAAAGGCGAAGAACAGGTTAACTACCTGAGTGATTTCATTGCTCAGGCTCAGCAGGTCAGATGATCACGCTGCTTTTTCATTCAAACGCTCTCCTCTCTTAAATCATACAGCCGCCGCCCCCGTCAGGTGTTGCAACATCAGTAACGGGCGGCCGTGTCCTGCTCGTTACACACCTAAATAACTGATCCTAATAGTGCTACATCGACCGGGCCCCGCACGCAGACACGCCATGAACCCATCCCTGGGGGCTCCGCCGCGCCATCCCTGGCGCGGAGGGTCTGCTTAGCGGAACCCGGTCGTTGCCGACAGTGATCTACTATTCGGAACAGCTATTTAGCTGGCCCCACGTTTACAGGCATCGCCGACGTTGCTCGACGCAGCTGCGTCGAGCAACGTCGGCATACCGCTTGCCCTGGTGGGCCTAGGCTTACCAGAAATCATGAAAAAGTTGCATCTATTCATGAGATAAAATCACTTTTGCTCATGTAATGACCCCTGTATAACATAGCCATGCTCAGCTCTAGACATCTGGACTTCCAGACAACAGACAATCATCAAGCCCAGAAAGAGCAATAAACAGATTCAGATTTTAGTACGGGAAATGGGGTGCCAGGACATTATGAATAACGAATTTAAATTTACCATCAACAGCATTGCTTTCGATGAAAACTATCAGCCCTCTGACAGTACACGCATTACCACCAACTTTGCTAACCTGGCCAGAGGAGAGAGCCGCCAGGAAAACCTGCGTAACGCCTTAACGATGATTAACAATCAATTTAACTCCTTGGCTAACTGGGATAATCCGAAAGCGGATCGCTATTCAGTTGAACTTGAAATCATTTCCGTTGACATGGATATTGATCACGAAGGTAATGGCCAAAGTTTCCCTACTATCGAAATATTGAAGACGAATATCGTCGATCACAAAACCAAAAAACGCATTGAGGGCATTGTAGGTAATAATTTTTCCTCGTACGTGCGGGATTATGACTTCAGCGTGCTGCTGTTGGAGCATAACAAGGATAAGCCCGGTTTCAGCACGCCGGAAAACTTTGGCGATCTGCACGGCAAACTTTTTAAATGCTTTGTGAATTCCGATGCCTACAAGCAGAACTTCACTAAACTGCCTGTGATATGCCTCAGTGTTTCCGATAACAAGACCTATCATCAAACTGAGAACCATCACCCCATATTGGGTGTTGAGTACCTGCCCAATGAATCATCCTTGACTGAGCAGTACTTCAAGAAGATGGGGTTGAAGGTTCGCTATTTTATGCCACCCAATAGCGTTGCGCCTCTGGCTTTTTACTTCTTTGGTGATTTGCTTAATGATTACAGCAATCTTGAGCTTATCAGCACCATCAGCACGATGGAAACTTTTCAAAAAATTTACCGACCCGAGATTTACAACGCCAACTCGGCAGCAGGAAAATGCTACAAACCGGATTTGAAGAACCGGGATCACTCATTAACTCAAATTGTTTATGATCGAGAAGAGCGTAGCCAGTTAGCGATTAAGCAGGGAAAACTTGCTGAGGAGAACTTCATCAAGCCATACCAGTCTATCCTTGAGCAATGGTCTGCCAATTACGCTTTATAATCAACGAGAATATAACGGTATTTATCATGAAAAAATTATTACCCACTTCAACCGCGGGCAGTTTACCCAAACCTTCCTGGCTTGCACAACCTGAGACACTTTGGTCACCCTGGAAATTGCAAGAAGAGGAGTTGATTGAGGGTAAACACGATGCTTTGCGTGTGTCGTTGCAAGAGCAGCAACAAGCAGGCATTGATATTGTCAGTGATGGCGAGCAAACGCGCCAACATTTTGTGACTACGTTTATTGAGCACCTCAGCGGTGTTGACTTTGAGAAACGTAAGACCGTTAAAATCCGTGATCGCTATGATGCGAGTGTACCTACGGTCGTTGGTGCAGTGAGTCGCCAGAAGCCGGTTTTTGTTGAAGATGCCAAGTTTTTACGTCAGCAAACCAGGAAACCCATCAAATGGGCCCTGCCGGGTCCCATGACCATGATAGACACACTTTATGATGACCATTATAAAAGTCGCGAAAAGCTGGCCTGGGAATTCGCCAAGATACTCAATCAGGAAGCCAAGGAATTAGAGGCGGCTGGCGTTGATATTATCCAATTTGATGAGCCTGCATTTAATGTGTTTTTTGATGAGGTAAATGACTGGGGGATTGCTGCTTTAGAAAGAGCAATTGAAGGCCTTAAATGTGAAACCGCCGTGCACATTTGCTATGGTTATGGCATCAAAGCCAATACGGACTGGAAAAAGACGTTAGGCTCCGAGTGGAGACAATATGAAGAAGTCTTTCCCAAACTGCAAAAGTCTAATATCGACATTATTTCATTAGAATGTCACAACTCCCGCGTCCCAATCGAGCTGCTTGAACTCATTCGAGGAAAAAAGGTGATGGTCGGGGCCATTGATGTTGCAACCAACACCATCGAGACGCCAGAGGAAGTCGCCAATACCCTACGAAAAGCACTTGAGTTTGTAGATGCCGACAAGCTTTACCCTTGTACCAACTGTGGCATGGCCCCCTTGTCTCGTCGAGTAGCAAGAGCCAAGCTCAATGCCTTAAGTGCGGGTGCAGACATCCTCCGAAGAGAACTCTCGGCCTAGGGCGCGCGAATTCAACTCACAAGTGCAACACCCGCCTATGCAGCCTGACGTAGTTCCTCAAAAACGACGGCTGGCTGCCTGAACTCCAGGCATTTTCTTGGCCGGAGGTTGAGTTTTATCTGCACCTGTTCGATTTCATCATCAGTGACCTGTCGTAGGTCCGTCCCTTTCGGAATGTACTGGCGCAACAAGCCGTTGAAGTTTTCGTTCAGACCCCGCTCTCAATATGAATACGGATGGGCAAAGTAGGCCTCCGCATCCAGGGCAGCGGCGATCGCCTTGTGCAGCGCGGCAGGCCCGCGTCGGCGAGCACGGCCGGGGCTTCGCGATGGTGGCCCAGGAGGTACGCGAACTCTCCACCCGCAGCCAGCAACAGGCCCTGCACTCCCTGGGCCAGGCCGGCGACGCCGTGGCCGGGCAGACCCTGGCCACCAGCCGCCGGATGGCCGCCTACGAGACCGACTTGCAGGGCATTACCCGATTGCTGGAAAGCCAGTCCAAAGGACTGGCCAGCATAGTGAAGGAGGGGTGAGGTTTTTAAGGAGTAATGCGTAGCCAGGAAAAGACTCTTCTATATCCCGGCCACTTTGATTATGTCAGTACGGGATCCTGTCTAAATCACCTTCCTTTAACATATAAAATTTTTGCATCAGAGCCAGGAGATAATCGCTCTTCACAACAAAAAAGCTCTGTCTTTGATTTAACCAAATCACTAAGCTTTTTGAAGCCATAATGCCTAGAATCAAAATCAGGTTGTAATTTTGTCAAATAGCTACCAAATGTTCCAAGATGAGCCCAACCACTATCATCACTCGCTTTTTCAAGCGCTTCCAAAACAAAACTATGAGGAAATGGATGTGATGCACCACTCACCTCCATATTGGACTTAAGTTCAGCACCATTCCCACTTTGACGCTCATGGCTTATTTCGACAAAAGAGTCAGCTAGCATCATCGGAACTGCAGGCCTCAGCACTTCTGTAAAAAGAAACTTATGACAAGCATTCCTGAAGGCCTCTGGTGTTTTTTGCTCACCGAAACCCAAAACATCTAGTCCTTCTTCACGAATTCTTAGTGCCAGCCCAGTAAAATCACTATCACTTGATACAAGACAGAACCCATCAAATCGCCGTGTATACAATAAATCCATAGCATCAATAATCAAGGTGCTATCTGTCGCATTTTTACCGGTAGTATAAGCAAACTGCTGAACAGGCTTTATTGCGTATTTATTAAGCACCTTTTTCCATTGAGCACTGGTAGGTGATGTGAAATCACCATAAATTCGCTTAACTGTTGCCTCACCAAAACTGGCAATTTCTGCTAAAAGCCCCTCGATAACTGCCGCTTGAGCATTATCTGCATCAATTAAAACAGCCAAACGACGGGTAGGTTCTTCTGTTTCTATTTTAGCTACAAGTCTCGGATTAAACATAGGCCAGCTTCCGTGCACAAGAAACATAACCATTAGATAATAGCAGGGACAGCTATAAATACAACAAAGGGAGCCGAAGCTCCCTTTTTTATCGTTGACAGTCAGTCTGCAACGGCTTACAGCGCTTTCAGGATATTGTCCACGCTGTCTTTGGCGTCGCCGAACAGCATGACGCTGTTTTCGCGGAAGAACAGCGGGTTCTGCACCCCGGCGTAGCCGGTGTTCATGGAACGCTTGAACACCACCACCTGCTGGGCCTTCCACACTTCCAGCACCGGCATGCCGGCGATGGGGCTGGCCGGGTCTTCGTTGGCGGCCGGGTTGACGGTGTCGTTGGCGCCGATCACCAGCACGGTGTCGGTGTCGTCGAAGTCGTCGTTGATCTCGTCCATTTCCAGCACTACGTCGTAAGGCACCTTGGCCTCGGCCAGCAGCACGTTCATGTGGCCGGGCAGACGACCCGCCACCGGGTGGATGCCGAAGCGCACCTTGACGCCGGCCGCGCGCAGCTTGGACACCAGATCCGCCACCGGGTACTGGGCCTGGGCCACCGCCATGCCGTATCCGGGGGTGATGATCACCGAGCTGGAGTTCTTCAGCATTTCGGCCACGTCCTCGGCGTTCACCTCGGTGTACTCGCCGTCTTCCTCTGCACCGCTGCTCACGGCACCGTCGGAGCCGAAGCCGCCGGCGATAACAGACACGAAGGAGCGGTTCATGGCCCGGCACATGATGTAGGACAGGATGGCACCGCTTGATCCCACCAGGGCGCCGACGACGATCAGCAGGTCGTTGGAGAGCATAAAGCCCGCCGCCGCCGCGGCCCAGCCGGAGTAGGAGTTGAGCATGGAGATCACCACCGGCATGTCGGCGCCGCCGATGCTGGCCACCAGGTGCCAGCCGAAGGCCAGGGCGATCAGGGTCATCACCAGCAGGGCGAAGGTGGAGCCTTCCACCTTGACGAACCAGATCAGCAGCAGGGCGGACACCACCACCGCCAGCAGGTTCAGCTTGTGGCGGTGCGGCAGCATCAGCGGCTTGGAAGAGACCAGGCCGCGCAGCTTGCAGAAGGCGACGATGGAGCCGGTGAAGGTGACGGCACCGATGAACACGCCGAGGAAGACTTCGGTGTTGTGAATGTTCAGCATGGCGCCGAACATCTCTTCATGGTCGATGTAGGTGTTATAACCCACGAACACCGCCGCCAGGCCCACGAAGCTGTGCAGTATGGCGATCAGTTCCGGCATTTCGGTCATTTCCACTTTCAGTGCGAAGCGGATACCGATGGCGGCACCGATGGCCATGGCCACGACGATCCAGCCCAGGCCGGTGACCTCGGGATTGAAGATGGTGGCCAGCAGGGCGATGGTCATGCCCGCCACACCGTACCAGTTACCGGCCTTGGCCGATTCCTGCTTGGACAGACCCGCCAGGCTCAGAATGAAGCACACGGCGGCGATAATATAAGACGCAGTTACAAGTCCTTGTGACATTCCATTAGCCCTTTCTAAACATCTTCAGCATACGGTGGGTTACGGTAAAGCCGCCAAACACGTTGATGGAGGCGATCAGTACCGCGATAAAGGCGAGGAAGGTGACGAAACCACCGGTTCCCACCTGGGACAGGGCCCCGACCACGATGATCCCGGAAATGGCGTTGGTGACCGACATCAGCGGGGTGTGCAGCGAGTGGGACACGTTCCAGATCACGTAGTAGCCCACGATGCAGGCCAGCACGAAGACGGTGAAATGGGACAGGAACTCGGCCGGCGCCACCGCCGACAGCCAGGCGAACAGCACCACGCCGGCGCCGCCCAGGTAATACTTGAGGTTGCTCGGCTTTTTGGCATGGGGTTCGGCGGCCGGCTGGGCCGCGGCCTTGGCCTTGGGCGCGGCGGACACGCTGATGGCGGGCGGCGGGAAGGTGACTTCACCGTCCTTCACCACCGTCATGTTGCGCAGCACCACGTCCTCGAAGTCGACCTTGATGTTGCCGTCCTTCTCCTTGCACAGCAGCTTGGCCAGGTTGACCAGGTTGGTGGCGTAGAGGGTGGAGGACTGGGTGGGCAGGCGGCCGTTGAGGTCGGTGTAGCCGATGATCTTGACGCCGTTGTCGGACACGAACAGCTCGCCGGGCTTGGTCAGCTCGCAGTTACCGCCGTTCTGGGCCGCCAGGTCCACGATCACCGAACCCGGGTTCATGGCCGCCACCATCTCGGCGGTGATCAGCTTGGGCGCGGGCTTGCCGGGGATAAGCGCCGTGGTGATGATGATGTCCACTTCCTTGGCCTGGGCCATGAACAGCGCCATTTCGGCATCGATAAAGGCCTTGCTCATCTCCTTGGCGTAACCGTCGGAAGAGTCGGCCTCTTCTTCGTAGTCGAGTTCGAGGAACTCGGCGCCCATGGAGTTGATCTGCTCTTTTACCTCGGGGCGGGTGTCGAAGGCGCGGACAATGGCGCCCAGGGAGCCGGCGGCACCGATGGCGGCCAGGCCGGCCACGCCGGCGCCGATCACCAGCACCTTGGCGGGCGGCACCTTGCCGGCGGCGGTGATCTGGCCGGTGAAGAAGCGGCCAAACTCATGGGCGGCTTCCACCACGGCACGGTAGCCGGCGATGTTGGCCATGGAAGACAGGGCATCCAGGGACTGGGCGCGGGAAATACGCGGCACCATGTCCATGGCCATCACGGTCACGCCCTTGGCCTTGAGTTTTTCCACCAGCTCGGGGTTTTGCGCCGGCCAGATAAAGCTGACCAGGGTGGTGCCGGCCTGCAGCCGCTCGATTTCGTCGGCGGTGGGGGCGTTGACCTTGTAGATGATGGCGGATTGCCAGACCTCGTCGGCGCCCACCAGCTTGGCACCGGCGGCCTGGTAGGCCGCATCCTCGAAGCTGGCCTTGACGCCCGCACCCTGCTCGATGCAGACCTCAAAACCCAGTTTACGCAGCTGTTCGACCGACTTGGGGGTCGCCGCCACCCGCGTCTCGCCGCTAAGCGTTTCCCTTGGAATTCCAATTAACATAATAATTCCCTGATTAGTGTTGATATCACACCGGCTACCGACGAGGCATATCCGGTTTCGGGCAAGCTGTTCCTTCAACTGCCAGGCAGCCTTGCCTTTGTTGCTCCAGCCTAATTACGTTCTTTTACAACAGCGCTAAATCTTCCACTTATATCAAAACGACGCCGTTATACCTTTTAACATTATTAACGTCGAAACCCCGGCGATACCCACCAGATGATGAGCATTGAGGGGAAGATAGCGTAAGAAAGAAACAGCACCTGAGGCACTATACTGGCTCCCAAGGAAAAAGATAAATTGATCTTTCCTCGAACCTTAATAGGCTGTGGCTTTCAATCACTAAAGTATCACTTATCGGTGAGCCGCAAAGTGGTGGTTTAGCGAGCAGGATCACATAACCCGCGACTGGGTAGCCAAAGGGGGCCGGGAGCCCCATCAGGGGATCGGCATGGTCATGGCCGCACCTGACCCGCGTCGAGGCCGGGAGTGGACCTTCGCCACCGATGCCGGGGTTGGTCGACGACATTCGACCCTACAAGATCTCCGGGGGATGGCGCTCGGCCGGATGAGGTCGGCCAGCCTGGTCTTCATCTTCTTCTTGCGGCTGACGCGGCAGGGGATCCTGCCCGAACAGGGCCGCCAGTTGGCGATGCACCGCCGGGTAGGCGGCCGCCAGCTGGCGCGGCCGGGTAAAGAACAGTTCACAGGCCACCGCCAGGAATTCGGCCGGATGGGTGGCGGCATAGGGATCGATGGGCGGCTCCTCGTCGCGCTCCAGCTGCCGGCAGAGGGAATCGAACGCAGCCTGGAAGTCGGCGCGCCAGGACCCCATGTCCATGCCGGGGCGCATGGGCGGCACGCCATCGGCATCGCCCCCCAGCATGTCCATCTTGTGGGCCAGTTCGTGGATCACCAGGTTGTAGCCGTCCCAGCCGCCGTCCTGGCACAGTTCGCTCCAGGCCAGCACCAGGGGGCCCTGCTGCCAGGACTCGCCGGCGTGCTCTTCCTCCACCTCGCTGACCAGGCCAAACTCGTCCTGCACCGACTCCCGCCGGGTCACCGGCTCGGGGATGACGATGATCTCGCGAAAGCCCCGGTACCACTGCAGGTCGAGGTGCAGTATGGGCAGCGCCGCCTGCAGCGCCAGGGCGGCCCGCTCTTCCGGGGCGAGTTCCACCCCGAGCAGGGTCAGGGTCTTGCGCGCCAGCAGATGGGCCGCCAGCTCGCACAGGCGGGCCTGCTCCTCTGCCGCCAGGCTCTGCAGTATGGGGAGCTGGTCCAGCACCTCCCGCCAGGGCAGTTCCTCTGCCGCCCCGCTCCCTTGCCCGAACCAGCCCCTCAGCCGGCTAAAGAACGACATGCCATCTCCTCACCAGCCATGATTCCCCATAGCAGTACAGGGCCAGGTGGTCTTATTTGACGAACAGATACCAGTAACCGAACAGCAGGTTGAAACCGGCGAAGAACAGGATGCCGGCCCAGCTCAGGGCCACCATGGCGCCGCCCAGGCGGTAACGTTCCGGCACCACCGGCAGTTTCATCAGCCGGTAGTTCAGCCAGGCGAACACCAGGGCGCTGATAAAGGCGGAGATCATGGCGAACTCCAGCATGGCCAGCAGGGCCCCCTTGAAGAACATGATGATCAAGGCCCCCACCAGCCCCATCACCACCATCAGCGGGTAGGTATAGCGGGCGCCGTGGCCGGTCGGGCCGCTGCCTTTCTGCTGGCTCAGCTGCACAAAGCACTCGCTCAGGGCGCGGCTGTAGCCGTCCAGCACGGTGACGGTGGTGGAGAACATGCACAGGAAGGCGATCAGCGCGATCAGCCAGCGGCTCCAGTCGCCCATGACGCTGGCGTACACGTTCACCAGTTGGTGGGCGAAGGCAATGCCGGAAGTGGCCAGGCTCTCGCCGCTGCCGTGCAGCACCAGGGCGCCGAGGGCGACGAAGGCGATGGCCAGCAGGGTGGAGGTGATGTAGCCCACGTTGAAGTCGACCAGGGCGCCCTTGTAATCAAGCTCATCGCCCAGGGCCTTTTTCTTCTGCCTGAGCCAGACGCTGTTCCAGGAAGAGAGTTCGATGGGCGCCGGCATCCAGCCCATCAGCGCCACCAGAAAGCCCACCGCCGCCAGGTTCCAGGGACTGGGCGCCACGAAGTCGGGAGTGGCCACGCCGCCCTGGTTGAGGGCGATAAACACCGCCGTGACGGTGGCAATGGCCAGGCCGACGATAATCCACTTGGTCACCCGGTCCAGGGTCTTGTAGTGGCCGGTGATCAGGAACACCAGGGAGCCGGCCAGCACTATCATGCTGAGCTGGGTCACGCTCAGGCTGTCGCCGATAAAGAGGCCCAGTATGCTGCCGCACAGCATGGCCACCCCGGCGGTGCTGACCACGGAAGCAAAGATATTGAGGGCGGTAAACAGGTAGAGATAGCCCCGGCCGATGCGGTCGTAGCCCTGGATCAGGGTCTCGTCCGCCGCCATGGTGTAGCGGGCGCCGATCTGGAAGAAGGGATACTTCAGCAGGTTGACGAGCACGATAAGCCCCACCAGTTGCCAGCCGTAGATGGCGCCGGCCTGGGTGGAGGCCACCAGGTGGGAGCCGCCGATGGCGGCGGCGGCGCCCAGAATGCCGGGGCCCAATACCCGCATGTAGTGGCTTATGCTGCGTGAGCCGCTTTCCGCCACCTCGACTAACTCTGCCATCTTGTTATCCTGCCTTTTTACTTCGTCAATATGTGGAAAAGGCAAGTAAAAAGCCATAGCAAACAGCATAAAGCAACTGATTTTTTTATCGAAAGACAGTTACATTCAGTATTAAAAACCAATATTTAAAAATAATTCAGACCATAACTTCATAAAAATAATTTGCAGCAGGTTCATATTTCATTCAGGAACCAAATGCCATATTTAATCCCTTTCCTCACTTTTACGTTATTGCTCTATTCGGAGCCCTGGGCCAGCAGCCAGGAGCCTACCTTGGGAAAGCTGCCCTGCAGAGTGAAGGGAATGGATTCGACCCGGCCGTTGTTGTACACCTGCACCGCCAGATGCAAGTGCGGCCCCGAGCTGTAGCCGGTGTTGCCGGATGCCGCCACCCGCTGCCCCGCCCTGACCCTGTCGCCCTTCTTCACCAGCAAAGAGCCGGTGTGCAAATGGGCATAGAGGGTCATGGTGCCGTCGTCGTGGCGCAGCCGCAGGTAATTGGTCTTGCCCCGGTATTCCGCCCTCAATCCGCCGCCCACATGGCTGTCCACCGCCGCCGCCACCACACCGTCGCGGGTGGCATACAGCGGCGTGCCGATTGGCAGGGCGATGTCCAGGGCGTAGCGGTTGGCAGGCCTGTTGTGGCTGAACTCGCCGTTGAAGCCCTGGGACACCCGGTAGCGCCCGGCCACCGGCGAGCTCAGGTCCACCGCCTGGGGAAAGTAGGAAGGGGTCGATGGCCGCTGCCAGGACACGGGCGCGGGCTTCACTATGGTGGAGCCGGCTATTTTCTGCACCTTGGCGGCGCTGGGCGACGGCCGCAGCTCGTTGCCGGTGTAGGCAAAGCCATAGTCGTAGCGCCAGGCGCCGGGGCCCCTGGCGGTGAGCTTGCCCACAAACTTTTCTTCCCGCGGCGGCAGCCGGATCACCTGCTGCATCTCGTCCGGGATCTGCACGTTTTCCTGGCGGGTAAAGCGAAAGGTCAGCTCGGCCCGGGAAGGCAGCCGGTTGAGGGCGAAGAAATAGTGGCCATCGGGCTTTTCCACCACCCGCACCAGCACGGCGTCGCGGTTGACGGCGTCCTGGCTCCAGCGGTCGTTGGAATACTGCACGGCATGCAGGCGATTATCGGTATAGTGCACCACGCCGGCGGCGTCCCGATAACGGTAGATGTTGGCGTCCGACACCAGCGGCCACAGCAGCGCCGTGGCCAGCAGGCAAATCCTTGAGCCTCTCATGGTTCCGTCCCTGGTGAGAGTATTTGCCTTTTAGTATGGAAGCTTACAACGGTTTTTGCATCACGATGGCATCTTCCCGCCCCTCGCCGGCACGGTAATAGTCCTTGCGCCGGCCGGCCTTGGCAAAGCCCGCCGTCCGGTACAGGGCCAGGGCGGCCTGGTTGGAGGCCCTTACCTCCAGCCAGGCCATGGCCAGCCGCCGCTGCCGGCACTCTTCCAGCCAGTGCTCCAGCAGCCGGCGGCCGAGACCCTGACCCTGCCACAAGGGTGCGATGCAGATATTCATCAGGGTGCTTTCATCGATGACCGCATCGGCGATAAAAAAGCCGAGCAACTGCTCCTGTTGCCACAAGGCACCGGAAAAGTAGCGCCCATGCAGGCTCTCGGCCAGCTGTTCCCGGCTCCAGGGTGCGAGGTGGGCGGCCTGCTCCAGCGCCACC
The DNA here is from genome assembly GCF_002237365.1 of Zobellella denitrificans. GTDB lineage: Bacteria > Pseudomonadota > Gammaproteobacteria > Enterobacterales > Aeromonadaceae > Oceanimonas > Oceanimonas denitrificans. The sequence goes on along the minus strand of NZ_NMUO01000025.1, from coordinate 25,348 downwards.
ATGGCGTCCAGATCGGCGGGCGTCAGGGCGCGGAACAGAGGTGGCATAACCGGCTCCAGAGCTGGCGCTTGTGCGCCGGGGTCAGCGGCAGGCTGCCGTGCCAGGCGAAGCCCTGCACCGCCGCCGTCAGGTTGAGGCCGAGCAGGACGGGCGCCACCGGGCTACCCGCGGCCCGCCAGGCCGTTTCGTCCATCACAAGGAAACGGGCCTCGTCCGGCCCCAGGGCCAGGCGCAGATCGGACTCGAGCCGCGCCGGCAGGGTCTTGCCCTGGCCCAGCACCAGCAGCACCTTCGCCTGTTCGGCGTCGGGCGCGGGCGCCAGGGGCAGGCGCTCGGGGTGGCTGCAGCGCCACACCGGCTGTTTGAGCAGTCGCCACAGTTGCGATTGTACCGGCGTCATAACCACTCCATAACGCAAAAAGCCAGCGTGAAGCTGGCTTTTATATGTGAAGTTGGCAGGGGCAGAGGGATTCGAACCCCCAACCGTCGGTTTTGGAGACCGCTGTTCTACCAATTGGAACTATGCCCCTGCAACACGAGGCGCATTATAACCGGCGGCTTTCAAAGGTAAAGGGCTTTTTCGAGGCTTATGGCGCGTTCGCTCACCTTTTCACCGCCGGTACGGAACCGCCGCCCCATTTTGCTTTGGCCGCGCATTTCTCTATAATCCGTACGATTTGCAATCGCCCGGAGTGTCTGGATGTTCCATTCTCGCCGTTATCCCCAGGCCGGTTTCCTGCCCGTTTCCCGTGCCAGCGGCGGCGTTTGCGATCGATTTTGCTCCCATGGCCCCTTCCGGGGCTTTTTTATGATCTTCACCTTCTACCTTGAAGAGCGCTGCTGATGGCAAACCCCCTATATCAAAAGCATGTAATCTCCATTTCCGACTTCACCCGCGCCGAGCTGGAGCTGGTCATCGACACCGCCGTGATGCTCAAGACCCACCCCCGGCCCGAGCTGCTCAGGCACAAGGTGGTGGCCAGCTGCTTCTTCGAAGCCTCCACCCGTACCCGGCTGTCGTTCGAAACGGCGGTGCACCGGCTGGGCGGCGCGGTGATCGGCTTTTCCGACAGCGGCAGCACCTCCCTGGCCAAGAAGGGCGAGACCCTGGCCGACTCGGTGAAGATCATCAGCTCCTACAGCGATGCCTTCGTGATGCGCCACCCCCAGGAAGGCGCCGCCCGGCTGGCGGCGGAATTTTCCTCGGTGCCGGTGATCAACGCCGGTGATGGCTCCAACCAGCACCCAACCCAGACCCTGCTGGACCTGTTCACCATCTACGAAACCCAGGGCACCCTGCAGGGCCTGACCGTGGCCTTCGTGGGCGATCTCAAGTACGGCCGCACCGTGCATTCCCTGACCCAGGCGCTCAGCCTGTTCGGCTGCAAGTTCTACTTTATCGCGCCCCAGGCCCTGGCCATGCCCGACTACCTGTGCGACGAGCTGGTGGAAAAGGGGATCAACTTCGAGTTTCGCGACAGCATGGAAGAGGTGATGGACGAGCTGGACATCCTCTACATGACCCGGGTGCAAAAGGAGCGCTTCGACGAAACCGAGTACATGCACGTGGCCTCCAAGTACGTGCTGACCCCGGAGGTGCTGGAAAATGCCAAGGACAGCCTCAAGGTGCTGCATCCCCTGCCGCGCATCGACGAGATCACCATAGAGGTGGACGACACCCCCTACGCCTATTACTTCGAGCAGGCCGAAAACGGCGTCTATGCCCGCCAGGCCCTGCTCGCCCTGGTGCTGAACGAGAGCCTGTGAGAGACATGATGAACAAGAGCCAACTGCAAGTCGAAGCCATCCACAACGGCACCGTCATCGACCACATCCCCGCCGGCCAGGGCATCAAGATCCTGCAGCTGTTCGGCCTGGCCCAGACCCACGAAAAAATCACCGTGGGCCTGAACCTGCCGTCCAAGGCGCTGGGCGCCAAGGACATCATCAAGGTGGAAAACACCCGGCTGTCCGCCGCCCAGGCCAACCAGCTGGCGCTGTTCGCCCCCCAGGCCACGGTCAACCTGATCGAGGACTTCGAGGTGGTGGAAAAGCTGCAGCTGCAATTGCCGGAAAAGGTGGAAGGGGTGTTCTCCTGCCCCAACAGCAACTGCATCAGCCACAACGAGCCGGTCACCAGCAAGTTCAGGGTGCGGGCGGTGGACGGCCAGGTGCGCTTTCGCTGCCGCTACTGTGAAAAATCCTTCCACCGCGACATGATGGCGGTATAAGGATCCGGGCCCGGCGGATGCCGGGCTTTTTTTTTATCTCCCCGGCCGCGTCCCTCCACCGCCTATACTTAGCCTGTGCGGAGCCAACCCTCCTGGAGGTACGCATATGACCAGCACCGAGTTCAGGCTGGCGAACGGAGACCGGGTGCTCTTTCGCCCCAGCTACGACAGCGACGACGACTTCGTGGGCTATGAAATGGTGGTCGATCACCCGGATCACCACTGCGAGCGCATGGAGCCCGAGCGTCTCTACCTGCCCGAGGAATTCGTGGACCTGGTGTCCCACTACGCCAGCGACAACAAAACCCGGGTACTCTGATCACCAAGGGCGGCCGCGGCCGCCCTTTTCCATCACCCTGCAGTTGCCGGGTCGCTCCACACCATGCGTTGCAGGCGAATTCCCTACTGGGCGCAGTAGCCGCCATCCACCACATAGGTGTTGCCGTTGCAGCCGCTTGCGCCGTCCGAGAACAGAAAAACGGCCATCGCCGCGCATTCCTCATTGATCACGTAGCGCCCCAGCGGCACCCGCGAGGCAAACATCTTGTGCACCTCCTCCCCATGACCGAGGCTGGCCTGCACCTCGATGGAGCGCATCATGCGGTTGTCCACCGGACCCGGGTTGAGGGTGTTGACCCGGATGGCCTGCGGCCCCAACTCCGCCGCCAGGCAACGCATCAGGCCCACCACCGCATCGTGGATCCCGGGAACGGAGCCGCCGGTGAGGGGATACACCGCCCGTTACTGCGGCACTTTTGCATGTTCGTAGATATGCCAGTTCGCCCCCCGAAACTCGACCTCGCGCTTCAGGCTGGCCCCTAGCGCCCTGGCCAGCCGAATGGAGGCCGTGTTTTGGGCATGGATAAAACTGATGAGGGCGATGTCGGGCAAATGGCTCAGCCCGACCCTGTGCACGGCCCGGGCGGCCTCGCTGGCAAGCCCCCGTCCCCAATAGGCGGGCGCCAGCGCCCACTTGATTTCCGGGCCTGGCCAGTCGTTCGGATACCAGAAGCCGACGGTGCCCACCACCACGCCGCTGGCCTTTTCCTCTACCGCGTAAGGGCCATAACCACGCAGGCTCCAGTGGCCAATCATGCCGCACAGGGTGCGCCAGGTTTCGCCTTCGGAAAGGGGCCGCCCAACGGTAAAGGTGGTGGCCTCGGCGCAAGAATAGTAATGATGGAGATCTTGCCAGTCCTCCTCCCGAAACGGCCGGAGTATCAGCCTCGCGGTCACGATGTGCTCGGGTACCAAAAGTGTCATCGTCTTGTTGCTCCTCCGGAGATGGGGTATGGCGCCGGCGGCGATGGCCACCGCCGCCAGCCATTTCGGCCACGCCCACTGCGGCAACGCCCGGCCAGGCCCCGGAGGCCCTGGCCGGGCGTTTACCCCCAGGAATGGCGTGATGCCGTTCAGAACCTGTACATCACCATGCCCTGCAGGCGCAGGGCGTCCCCTTCCCGGCCGTCCTGTACCTGGCGGCGGTGGTAGCTGGTCTCGATGCCGTAGCTGACGCTGGCGAGCGGCGACCAGATATAGTTGAGGTGCCAGGCCTCGAATTTCTTGTTGGCGTCACCGGCCAGGGCGCCGGCAGCCACGGCGTCGTCCAGATCGGTCCGGGCCACCCCGTAGCCCAGGGTGATGTCACCAAGGCCCGCCGCCAGGCTGACCCCGGCGGTGGCGCCGCTGGCCTTGATGGTTTCCAGCTTTCCGGTCAGGGGATCCACATAGCCGGGCGCCGCCGGGCTGCCTTCCAGGTAGCCGCCGATGCCGTCGCCGTGGGTCAGGGCACCGCGCAGCACCAGCCCCGGCACGGGCCGGTAGGCCGCCTCCAGGTTCAGGCCCCAGCCGAAGGCATTGCGATCGCCGTTGCTCCCGGACTGGTAGTATTCCAGCTGGCGCAGCACTGCCGAGGTACCAAAGTCCAGGCCGCCCACCTTGCCCTGGTAGCGCAGGGTCAGGTCGGGCAGCGGATGCTTGACGCTGTCGGGCGCGGCCAGGTTCACCTTGCCGCCCAGGCTGCCCGGATCTTCCAGCGCCGCGGAAAAACCGCCCTGGCTATAGCGCAGCTGGGCCTGGCGGGCGGCGTTGCCCTGGCCCGGCTGGGGGGTGAAGTCGATGGTGGGGTTCATGCCGAGAAAACCGCCGAAGTTGGTCCAGGTCTGGCCGGCGGTGATGCCGTTCCATTCGCCGTAGGCATGGCGCAGGCGGAAATGGCCGCCGCCGTTGCCGAAGAAGTCCCCTTCCAGCACCGCCTTGACCTCGCCCTGCTCGGTGGCGGTCAGGCTGCTCACCCCCAGCCGGCTCTGGTAGGCGTGCAGGGTACTGTGGCCCTCGGGCCCGTTTTCACCATCCAGGCGGATATTGCCGCGATTGACGGTATTGCCCAGGTTGGCGTCCACATCATGGATGATGTCGAGCTTGGCATAGCCGTAGACGCTGGCCCTGGTGTCGCCTATCTGCCACTCGAAGGCGCCCGCGGTAGCGGACAGCGCCGTGCCCACCAGGGCGGCACACAGGGTGATGGCGTTGGATTTCATATCCATATCGTTGTTCTTCCTTTTTATGGGTCATGGTTAGGCCCCGGCCGCGAGAAATCGGAAACCGGGGATCCCGGGCGGCGGCCTCCGCCGCCTCCGGTCAGCAATCATGAAAGGGGGGTACCTTGTCGGGCCGCATGGGACGGCCCTTGTCAGGACGTCGGTATCAGGACAGGCTGCCCGGCACCTTGGCCAGGGAGACCGGCTGTGCGCTCCGGCCCGGAGCCGTTTCCCGCGACCAGTACACGCCGATGGCGCTCACCAGGCAGAGCCCGCAGAACAGCATGGCGACGTACTGGGTATTGGTGCCACCGCCCCCCAGGCCGAGCAGGGTCTGGGCGATAAGCGGGGTGAAGCCGGCGCCCAGCACTGTGGTAAGCTGGTAGGTCAGCGACAACCCGGTGTAACGGGTACGGGTGGTGAATTTCTCGCTGATAAAGGCGCCCATGGGGCCGTACATCACCGCCTGGATCAAGGGGTTGCCGATGATAAAGCCGAGCAGCAGCAGCCAGGGAGAACCGTGGCTGATCAGGGCGAACATGGGCCAGACCATGATGCAGCCGATCAGGGCGCCCACCAGCATCACCGGACGGCGACCGTAGCGATCCGACAGCGCCGCCATCAGCGGGATGGTGAAGATGTGCAGCACGCTGGACAGGGTCAGCATCAGCAGGGCGTCGCTGCGGCTGTGGCCGATGGACACCGCGTAGGTCAGGCCGAAGGTGGCCAGCATCGACTGCATGAACAGCGGCGCCAGGCCGGCCAGCACGCCGAGGGAGATACTGGAGGAGGATTCCCGAAACAGCCGCACCAGGGGCACGCCGGCATGGGCAGACGCCTCGGGTTTGGCCTCTTCCGCTGCCTTGGCCGCCTCGAACTCGGGAGACTCGGTCACGCTGTAGCGCATGTAGAGGCCGATAATCACCAGGATGGCGGACAGCAGGAAGGGAATGCGCCAGCCCCAGCTCATAAACTGCTCCTCGGGCAACAGCGAGAACAGCCCCAGCACCATGGTCGCCAGCACGGCGCCGGACGGACCGCCGGCGACCGCTATGCTGGCGCCGAAGCCCTTGGACTTCTTGCTCGAGTGCTCCATCGCCAGCAGGGTGGCACCGGCCCACTCGCCGCCCACCGCCAGGCCCTGGATCACCCGCAGCACCACCAGGGTGATGGGAGCGGCCACGCCTATGGTCTCATAGGTGGGCAGCAGGCCGATCACCACCGATACCCCCCCCATCACCATCAGGGTGATGAACAGCACCAGCTTGCGCCCCACCTTGTCGCCGTAGTGGCCGAACAGCAGGCCACCCACCGGACGGGCCACGTAGCCCGCCGCCAGGGTCAGGTAGGACAGCATCAGCCCCACGCCGGGCTCCAGCTCGCCAAAGAACAGCACCGGGAACACCAGGCTGGCGGCGGCGGCGTACAACAGGAAGTCGTAGAACTCCACCGTGGAGCCCAGGTAGCTGGAGATGATGGCCCGGCGGCTTTCCTTGCGCTGCTGCCGGGGATCCTTGGTGCCGTCGCCAGGACGGGCTTGATGGGTTGATATTGACATTGACTCTCTCCTCCTAGAGTTGACCGGTTCGGCCATGCTTTCCTGCTTGTCTCCACACAACGGAGACATTTGGCAAACAAGTTATTTACCTTGATGAAACACTCGCAGTGTAAAAACGGGACGGCCAGCGAACAACGAAAAACGGCCACAGGGTGCACTATGTGCACTTCATTGTTTTTTTAAGTATTTTTAAGAGAATTCGAAAGGGAATCGAGTGAAGCCTTTGCGTCGCCGGACAGGGGGACGCACACCCCGGCACACCGCCGCCGGCGCAAGCAAAACCAAAAAAGCCCGGGCCTGCGGCTCCACTTGGGAGCCGCAGGCCCGGGCCCATCGTCCGCCCGAGGCGCGGTCCGGCTTACCCCTGGCGCGCCGCCAGCATGTCCAGGGCGACGTCCACTATCATGTCTTCCTGACCACCCACCATGCGCCGCTTGCCCAGCTCCAGCAGGATGTCCGCCGTTTTCAGGCCGTAGCGCTGGGCCGCCGTTTCGGCGTGGCGTAAAAAGCTCGAATAGACACCGGCGTAACCCAGCGCCAGCGTTTCCCGATCCACCCGCACCGGTCGGTCTTGCAACGGCCGCACCAGATCATCCGCCGCGTCCATCAGGGTGGCGAGGTCAGTGCCGTGGTGCCAGCCCAAGCGCTCGGCCGCCGCGATAAACACCTCCAGCGGCGCGTTGCCGGCCCCCGCCCCCATTCCCGCCAGGCTGGCGTCGATGCGGTCACAGCCCTCTTCCACCGCCACCATGCTGTTGGCCACCCCCAGGCTCAGGTTATGGTGGGCATGGATGCCGGTCTCGGTCTCCGGCTCGAGCACCGCCTTCACCGCCCGGAAGCGGTCGCGCACGTCCTGCATGGTCATGGCGCCGCCCGAGTCGACGATGTAAATGCAGGTGGCGCCGTAGTCCTCCATCTTCTTCGCCTCCAGCGCCAGGTTACCGGGGCTGGTCATGTGGCTCATCATCAAAAAGCCGACGGCGTCCATGCCCAGTTTGCGGGCGTGCTCGATGTGCTGGCGCGACACGTCCGCCTCGGTGCAATGGGTCGCCACCCGCACCACCCGCGCCCCGGCCCGGTAGGCGTTGTCCAGGTCGTGCACCGTGCCGATGCCCGGCAGCAACAGGGTCGCCACTTTGGCGTGCGTCACTTCCTCCGCCACCGCCGCTATCCATTCCAGATCGGTGTGGGCGCCAAAGCCGTAGTTGAAGCTGGAGCCCTGCAGGCCGTCGCCGTGGGCCACTTCGATGCTGTCCACCCGCGCCGCGTCCAGGGCCCGGGCGATGGCCCGCACCTGATCCAGGCTGTACTGGTGGCGCACCGCGTGGCTGCCGTCGCGCAGGGTGACATCGGAGATATAGAGTTTCTTGCCGTTGTTGATGCTCATCCGAAGTTCCTCCTCAGGCGTTGAGCTGGGACAGGGCCATCCGCTCGGCGGTGGCCAGGGCGGCGGAGGTCATGATGTCCAGGTTGCCGGCGTAGGCCGGCAGGTAGTGGGCCGCCCCTTCCACCTCCAGGAACACCGCCGTCTTGAGCCCGCTGAAATCGCCCAGGCCGGGAATGTGCAGGGGCGCCTCGGCCGGAATTTGCTCGAACTGCACCCGCTGCTTGAGCCGGTAGCCGGGCACATAGCTGCGCACCGCCGCCACCATTTCCTCGATGGAGGCTTCCACCGCCGCCGGATCCGCCGCTTCCGACAGCACATAGACGGTATCGCGCATCATCAGCGGCGGCTCCGCCGGGTTGAGCACGATGATGGCCTTGCCCCTGGCCGCCCCGCCCACCTGCTCGATGGCCCTGGAGGTGGTCTCGGTGAACTCGTCGATATTGGCGCGGGTGCCGGGACCGGCGGACTTGCTGCTGATGGACGCCACTATCTCGGCGTAGTGCACCTTCGCCACCCGGGACACCGCCGCCACCACCGGTATGGTGGCCTGGCCGCCGCAGGTGACCATGTTGACGTTGCCCGCGGCTAGGTTCTGCTCCAAGTTCACCACCGGCACGCAGTAGGGACCGATGGCCGCCGGGGTCAGGTCGACCAGCTTGATGCCCGGCTTGTGCGCCCGCAGCAGGGCGTCGTTCCTGATGTGGGCGCCGGCGGAGGTGGCGTCGAACACCAGATCGATGTCGGCGAACTCGGGCATCGCCACCAAGCCGTCTACCCCTTCGTGGGTGGTGGCCACCCCCATGCGGGCGGCGCGGGCCAGGCCGTCGGAGGCCGGATCGATGCCGACCATGACGCCCATCTCCAGCTGTTTGCCCTGGCGCAAGATCTTGATCATCAGGTCGGTGCCGATATTGCCCGAACCGATGATGGCCGCTTTCAGTTTTTTCATTTCCTCTTCCCCTCTGTATTGGGTTCAGTTCCGGCCGAAGTTCACGGCCACCTGGCCGATGCCCTCGATATGGGCTTCAAAACGATCCCCCGCCGCCACCGGCGCCATGGGCCCCAGGGCCCCGGTCAGGATCAGGTCGCCGGCGCGCAGCGGCTCGCCCAGCCGGCTCATGGTGCGCGCCAGCCAGACGGCGGCGTTGAGCGGATGGCCCAGGCATTCGGCACCGCTGCCGGCGGACACTTCCTCGCCGTTGCGGGTCATGCGCATGCTGGCGGTACGCAGATCCAGGCCGTCCGGCCGGCGAGCCGGGCCGCCCAACACGAACAGGCCGCTGGAAGCGTTGTCGGCCACGGTGTCGACGAAGCGGATGTCCCAGTCGCGCACCCGGCTGCCGACGATCTCCAGCGCCGGCAATACCCAGCCGGTGGCGGCCAGCAGCTCGGCGAAGGTGGTGTCGGCCGCCGGCAAATCCCGCTCCAGGATCAGGGCGATTTCCGCCTCTATCTTGGGTTGCAGCACCCGGCCGAAGGGCACCGTTTCGTTGTCGCCGTAGCCCATGTCGGCGAACAGGGTGCCGAAGTCGGGCTGATCCACCCCCAATTGCTGCTGCACCTTGGGGTTGGTCAGGCCGATTTTGCGGCCCACCACCCGGCGCCCGCCGGCCACGCCCTGGGCCACGTTGATGCGCTGGATGGCGTAGGCCGCCTCGGCGTTGCCCTCGCCTATGTAGTCGCGCAGCGGCGCCAGGGGCCGGCCTTCGGCCTCGGCCCGGCGCAGGGCGCCGGCCAGTTGTTCCAGGCTTTCTTGATTCGGGTTCATCGGTTTGCCCTCTCTCGGCATTCAGTGGGTCAGGAAGTCCAGCACCATGCGGTTGAACTTGTCGGCGTGTTCCCACTGGGCCCAGTGGCCGCAGCGGTTGAACAGGTGCAGCTCGGCGTTGGGCAGGCCGGCCACCAGGCGCAGGCCGGTGTCCATGGGCACGAAGCGATCCTGCCGGCCCCAGATCACCAGGGTCTCGGCGGTAATTTCCCCGAGTCGCGGGCTGAAGTCCGGGAACTGCCTGGGGTTGGCCTCGATGCTCTTGACGAAGTTCTCCAGGTGATCCCGGCGCGCCAGCATGTTGTCGAGCCGGGCCTGGAACAGCTCCTCGGTGAGATCCGAGGTGTCGTAGACGAAGATGTCCATCATCGCCTTGAGGTTGTCGATGGTCGGGCCGCGGTAGAGCCCCTGCAGGCGCTTGATGCCCTCGGTGGGCATGGGGGTGAACAGGCTGGCGCCGCCGGTGCCGCCGCCCATCAGGATCAGCTTGCCGAGGCGCGCCGGATAACGCAGGGCGAAGGCCACGGTGCTGTGACCACCCATGGAGTTGCCGATGATGTCCACCCTTTCGATATCGAGGGCGTCCAGCAACCCCTTGAGGGCGGTGGCGTTGAGATCGGAGCGGGAGCCCTCGCAGACGATGCTGTCGCTCTTGCTCCAGCCCGGGCAGTCCAGCAGTATCACCCGGAAACCGGCGTCCACCAGGGGGGCGACGTTGCGGTTGAAGTTGGCCCAGCCGCTGGCGCCGGGACCGGAGCCGTGCAGCATGACCACCACCCGCTCGCCCTGGCCGCAGTCGTTGTAGTGCAGTTGCAGGTCGAGCTCGCCTTCCCGGATGCGGACGAAACGGCTGGTGGCGGCTTCGGTAAGATGTTGGCTTGTCATAGTCTGGTTCCTGTTGTCATGGTAATGAGGAAAAAGGATCAACGCAGCGGGGCCGCGCTGATCGAGCCGAAGCCGGCAATCCACTCGGGGATGGCGCGGTAGTAACCGTGGTCCACTCCATAGGGACCGTAGGCCGAGAGCGCGGCGAAGGCCGCCACCCAGGTCTTGACCTCGTTGGCCGACTTGCCGGCCAGGGCCGATAGATCGTCGTTGCCGAGCCCGTCCAGCTCGGCCAGGCGGCCTTCCGCCAGGGTGGCCATAAACTGCCGATCCCACTCGGGATTGAGCGGGTACAGGCTGTGCGGATCGGTGACGAAGCCCCGCGCCGCCGCGATCACCCGCTGGGTGCGGGCCTCGCGCTCCGCCGCCGGCAGATCACGGCCGCTGCCCTTGAGCCGGTCGGCCAGGTGTTCGTTGGCGGTGGCCAGCTCCGGCACCGGCGGCTGGTGGGACAGGCCGCCGGAGCCGATCAGCAGCACCCGCTGGTCCAGGCGGCGGGCAAAGCGGCCGATGGCCTCGCCCAGCAGGCGGGCACGCTGGAAGCTGGGCAGGGGCACGGCCACCGAGTTGATGAACACCGGGATCACCGGCACCCGGTCGATGCCGCCCAGCAGGAATTCCAGCGGCTGGGCAAAGCCGTGATCCACCTGCATGCGGTAAGACACGGCGGCGTCTATGCCCTGGGCCAGCACGCTGCGGGCGCAATCTTCCGCCAGCGCCTGGGGCACCGGCAGCTCGCCGGCGGCGGTGCCGAAGTCACCGATGGCCCGGGCCGCCATGCCGATGCAGAAGGACGGCATGATGTCGTAGAAGAAGCCGTTGTAGTGATCCGGCGAGAACAGGATCACCAGCTCCGGATCGAAGCGGGCGATGCGCTCCCGGGCGGCGGCGATGGTGGCGTCCACCTCCGCCACCACGGCGGGCGCGGGATCCACATGACCGATCAGCGGAGTGTGGGACAGGCAATGCAGATAGACGCTCATCTCAGGCCACCTTGCGCGCCGCGGCCGGCGCCTGTTGGGGTTGGTTTTTTGCCTTGAGCACCTGGCGCAGTTGCCGGCACAGGGGCTCCAGGGTCTGGGGAATGGCGATGCCGGCCACGAAGCGATCCGGGCGCAGCACCGCGATGGACGCCGGATAGCGGCCGAACCACTCCTTGAGCCGCCCGCTCTCGTCGCCGATGCGAATGACCCCTTCCGCCAGGCTGGCCTCGGCCTGCAACTGCACCGAGGGCACCACCTGAATAAAGCGGGTGCCGAGGCGCTGCCAGTGGGCCAGCTCCTCCGCGCTCAGGCCATAAGTGGGATCCGTGCCCCAGGCGATGACCGCGAAACGACGGCCGATGACCTCGTCCAGCAGCAGCACCTGCTCGCCCAGCCGCACCTTGGGTTGAATAAACAGCTTGCCCACCGGCGACTGCTTCAGCTTGGGCGTCGGCTCGACCAGCACCCCCTGGTGGTACTGGGGCATGGGCTTGAAGCGCATTTCCAGGAAGTAACGCTTGACCGGCGGTATGTAGTTGAGCAGCCAGGAGATGCCGTCGCGCAGGCTGGCCTGCCACTTCTTCGGCGGCGCCAGCACATGGCCGGCGGTGACCGACAGATCGATCATCGCCCTGGCGTGATCCCGGCGCTCCTGCTGGTAGCTGTCGAGCAGTTCGTCGCCGGCCAGGCCCTGGACCACCAGCGCCAGCTTCCACGCCAGGTTGCTGGCGTCGCGCATGCCGCTGTTGTAACCCTGCCCCTGCCACACCGGCATGATATGGGCGGCGTCGCCGGCCAGCAGGATACGACCGCGGCGGAACTCGCCGGCCAGGCGTGCATTGTGGGTGTAGACCCGCTGGCGGATGACGTCGACCCGGGTCGGATCCGGCAGCACCTTGGCCAGCAGCCGTTGCAGCTCTTCCGGCCGGCTCAGCTGTTCCTCGGTCTCGCCCGGCATCACCATAAATTCGAAACGGCGGATGCCGTGGGGCAGGGCCGCGGACACATAGGGCCGCTCGGCGTCACAGCACATGTAGATATTGGGGGTGCCCAGGGGATCGTTGCGCACGTCGATCACTATCCACTGGTTGGGCGCCGTCTTGCCGTCGAAACTGATGTCCAGGGTGCGGCGCACCAGGCTGTTGCCGCCGTCGCAGGCCACCAGGTAGCGGGCGCGCAGCCGTTCTTCCCCCTGGGGACCGGCCAGCGTCAGGCTGACCCCTTCCCCATCCTGGCTGAACGCCTGCAGGTCGCGGGAGAACAACACCCTGACCTTGTCGAAGCGGGCCAGGCCGTCGTACAGCACCTTGTCCGCCAGGGGCTGGATAAAGGCGTTGCGGCGCGACCAGCCAAACTCGTCGGTGTTGGGCTGGATGTCGGCGAAGCAACGCCCCTTGGGAGTGAGGAAGCGCATGGCGTGCATGGGCGTGGTGTGAGGCAGCACCTGCTCGGCGAGATCCACCGCCTGGAAGGTACGCAGGCTTTCGTCGTCCAGCCCGATGGCGCGGGGAAAGTCGATCAGGGTATCCAGTTTTTCCACCACCATGACCTCGACACCGCAGTGCCCCAGGTAGTTGGCAATCATCAGTCCGACCGGGCCGGCGCCGGCAATCACCACGTCGGCGTCGAAGTGGGCATGGCTGCCCTGGGTTGTATGGGTTGTTGCTGTCACGTTCTTCACTCCTGAATCGGTGAAACTTGATGCCTTGGGTCCGGCAGCGGGCAAGCCTTGCCCGTCGGCTCCGGCGGGCGGAACCTTGCTGTCAGGCGCTTGAATGGGTTGCTAAACTCGGGCCCGGGGCCCGGGAGCGGTCATCATGGAGGGCCGGTCAGGGCCAGCCCCGGCGCGGGTTGTAACAATCGGCGGTGCAAGCTTGCATAATTGTTTCTCCCTTGTTGCGTTCCTTGACCGATGGACCGAGTATAAAAAGCCCCCAGAATTGCGGCAATGAAAAACCGACCAGCTGTGCACTAGGTGCACGCAGCTGTTTAACAAGGATTTTTTTAATAATGAGTAGCGAGAGCAAGAGCGATTACAAGGCGGTGCGCGGCCTGATCCGGGGCCTGGACCTGCTCAACAGCCTCAACCGTTTCGACGGCGGCGCCCGCATCGGCCAGCTTGCCGATGCCACCGGCCTGCACCGCACCACGGTGCGCCGCCTGCTCGAAACCCTGCAAAACGAAGGCTATGTGCGGCGCAGCGAGTCCGACGACAGTTACCGGCTAAGCATCAAGGTGCGGGAGCTGAGCGAGGGCTTTCGCGACGAGCAGTGGATTTCCCAGCTGGCCGCCCCCCTGCTCGGCCAGCTATTGCAGGAGGTGGTCTGGCCCACCGATATCACCACCCTGGACGTGGACGCCATGGTGATCCGGGAAACCACCCACCGCTTCAGCCGGCTGTCGTTCCACCGCTCCATGGTGGGCCGGCGACTGCCGCTGCTGCAGACCGCCGCCGGCCGGGCCTATCTGGCCCACTGCCCCGACACCGAACGGGAGAGCATACTGGCGCTGCTGGCCTCCCGCGACGATACCCAGGGCCGGCTGGCCCGCAACCGCATCTGGGTAGACAAGCTGATCCGCCAGACCCGGGCCAGGGGCTATGGCGCCAATTACGGAGAATGGGGCGAGGAGGAGAAAATCGGCGCCATCGCCGTGCCCATCCGCCACGGAGAGCAGGTGCTGGGTTGCCTCAGCCTGATTTATATCTCCAAGGCCATGGCCATCGAGGAAGCCGCCCGGCGCTATCTGGCCAGCCTGAGAGCCATGGTCGGCCAGATAGAGCAACAGTTGGAACAACAGGATGCCGAGCGGCGGGCGCAGCTAGAACCGAAACAGCAGGAGACCCGGGAGGATGGGGAAAGCCCGCAGGCCGTCGGAGAGGCGCAGAGGCCGGACAGCACGGCGCCCGGCACCGAGGACGGTGCCGGGCGGGATTAAAGCGGTTCAGGGCAGGTCGAACACCAGGGCCCGCACCGGCTGGACGGCGCTGAAGCTCAACCGCGCTTCACCGCTTAAGGCGGCGCCGTCGCCGGGGGCCAGCCGCTCACCGTTGACGCTGAGCTCCCCTTCCACCAGCTGCACCCAGGCCTTTCGCCCCGGAGCCAGTTCCAGCCCGGCCTCTTCGCCCTGCCCCAGCCACAGCTGGTACAGGCGGGCGTCCTGCTTGATGACCAGCGAGCCCTCGGCGCCGTCCGGGCTGACCACCAGGGTCAGGCCAGGCGCGCGGCCGAAGTCCTTCTGCTGGTAGCCGGGCTTGCCGCCGAGGGCGTTGGGCTCTATCCAGATCTGCAGGAACTTCAGCGGCCTGCTGTTGGACGGATTGAACTCGCTGTGCAGGATGCCGGTGCCGGCGGACATCAGCTGGAATTCCCCCGCACTCAGGATTTCCTCGTGGCCGGAGCTGTCCTTGTGGGCGATGCTGCCCTCCAGCACATAGCTGATGATCTCCATGTCCCGGTGGCCGTGGGTGTCGAAGCCCGCCCCCGGCGCCACCGCGTCGTCGTTGATCACCCGCAACCGGGAAAAGCCCATCTGTGCCGGATCGTAGTAGCTGCCGAAGGAAAAAGTGTGTTGGCTGTGGAGCCAACCGAAGTTGGCCCTGCCCCGCTCATCCGCCTTTCTGATGCTGATCATGGTTCCTCCTCAATTCAGACGTTGTGCCAGGGCCTGGTCCAGGGCCAGTTTGCCGGCGCCGGAGAACAGCAGGGAGACCGAAGCCGCCAGCAGCGCCAGGCCGAACTCGTAGCCGCCGTTGCTCATGAACAGGCCATTCTCGACGTGCACCGCGAAGATGGCCACCAGCATGGTCACGGCCAGGGTCAGCGCCGCCGGCCGGGTCAGCAACCCGAGCAGGATAAAGAGCCCGCCGAAGAACTCGCCCGCCCCGGCCAGGAAGGCCATCAGCACGCCCGGCTCCAAGCCGATGGACGCCATCCACTGGCCGGTGCCCTCCAGGCCGTAGCCGCCGAACCAGCCGAACAGCTTCTGGGCGCCGTGGGCCATGAAAATGATGCCCACCGGCAGCCGCAGCGCCAGGGGGGCCCAACCGGACTTGGACTGGAGTACGGAGATCAGGGTCGCCTTGTTCATAAATCACCTCTTCATAAAATTTGAAATAAACTTGTGGGTTTTAACGTCCGCCATCAGGGCGTTCGTTGAACTTGGAGCCAGTCTAATGAAGCCGGAGCAGGGATAAAATCGGAATGATTTGGCAGGATTGTTTAAATTTTTTGAAATAACGAGAGTGCAGACGTCCGGGACGGCCGCGACCGCCGTCAAAGCCTGATACACTGACTCATCCAACCATCAGATGAGGACTTCATGATGAGCGATACCCCCTACGTTCCCCCCAAAGTGTGGAAATGGGAAGCCCCCAGCGGCGGCGCCTTCGCCCATATCAACAGGCCCGTGGCCGGCCCTACCCACGACCAGGCCCTGCCGGTGGGCCGGCACCCGCTGCAGCTCTACTCCCTGGCCACCCCCAACGGGGTCAAGGTCACCATCATGCTGGAAGAACTGCTGGCGCTGGGGTTCGAAGGCGCCGAGTACGACGCCCACCTGATCCGCATCGGCGAAGGCGATCAGTTCGGCAGCGGCTTCGTGGCGGTCAACCCCAACTCCAAGATACCGGCCCTGGTCGATCACGGCGTGCAGCCGCCGCAACGGGTATTCGAATCCGGCGCCATCCTGCTGTACCTGGCGGAAAAGTTCGGCGCCTTCCTCCCCCAAGATCCCGCCGGGCGCACCGAATGCCTGTCCTGGCTGTTCTGGCAGATGGCCAGTGCTCCCATCCTGGGCGGCGGTTTCGGCCATTTCTACGTCTATGCCCCGGAGAAGTACGAATACCCCATCAACCGCTACGCCATGGAAGTGAAACGCCAGCTGGACGTGCTGAACCGGCGGCTGGCCGAGTGCCCCTACATCGCCGGCGAGGAATACAGCATCGCCGACATGGCCATCTGGCCCTGGTACGGCGGCCTGGTGCGCAACCAGGTCTACGAGGCGGCCCAGTTCCTCTCGGCCCATGAATATCCCCATGTGCAACGCTGGGCCGACGCCATCGCCCGGCGCCCCGCCGTGCGGCGCGGACGCATGGTCAACCGGACCTCGGGCCCGCTCGAGGAGCAGCTGCACGAGCGCCACGACGCCAGCGACTTCGAACTGAAGACCCAGGACAAGCTGGAACAGGGCTGAAAGAAAGGATAACGAGCGCCCCTTGCCGGGGCGCCTCAGCCTTTTCGCTGATTATCTGCACGATCCTGGTGTTCCAATCCCCTATAGTGCTGTTGGTTGACCAGTTTCTGCCGGTCATATCCCCCAAACGGGGGAAATTAGCCGCCCTGGGTTGCGAAACAAGAAGACACGCTGCAAGCTTCAATGCTCTGCATATTCAGGTTTCCAGCCCATGAACCTCCACCACACCCTGCAACAGACCTTTGGTTTTTCCTCGCTGCGCCCGGGCCAGCAGCAGGTGATAGAGCAGTTGCTGGCCGGCCGGTCGGCGGCGGCCATCTTTCCCACCGGCTCGGGCAAGTCGCTGTGCTACCAGTTGCCGGCGCTGCTGCTGCCGCACCTGACCCTGGTGATCTCGCCCCTGCTGGCGCTGATGCAGGATCAGCTGGCCTTTCTGCGCCGGCTGAACATTCCCGCCGCCAGCATCGACTCCAGCCAGGGCTGGGAAGAGAGCCGGCGGGTGATGCAGGAGGTGAGCGAGGGCCGCATCAAGATCCTGATGATTTCGGTGGAGCGGCTGAAGAACGAGCGCTTCCGCCAGTTTATCGGCCGGGTGCCGCTGTCCCTGCTGGTGGTGGACGAGGCCCATTGCATCTCCGAATGGGGCCACAACTTCCGCCCCGATTACCTCAAGCTGCCCCAGTACCGCCAGCAGCTCGCCATTCCCCAGGTGCTGCTGCTCACCGCCACCGCCACCCCCAGAGTCATCGAGGATATGCAGCAAAAGTTCGCGATCCCTAAGGAAAATGTGGTGATCACCGGCTTCTACCGGCCCAACCTACAGTTGCAGGTGCTGCCGGTGGAAGAGCAGGACAAGGCCGCCGCCCTGCAGCAGTTGCTGGCGGAAGCCCCCCGCTCGTCCACCATCGTCTACGTGACCCTGCAGCACAGCGCCGAGCAGCTGGCCGAGCGCCTGGCGGCGGCCGGCATCCCCGCCCGGGCCTACCACGCCGGCCTGGAGCAGGATCTGCGCAAGCAGCTGCAGCAGGATTTCATGCAGGGGCGGGTTCCCTGCATCGTCGCCACCATCGCCTTCGGCATGGGGGTGGACAAGGCCGATATCCGCCGGGTGATCCACTACGATCTGCCCAAGTCCATCGAGAACTACAGCCAGGAGATCGGCCGGGCCGGGCGCGACGGCAACCCTTCCACCTGCACCCTGCTGGGCAACCGGGCCGGGCTCAACGTGCTGGAAAACTTCGTCTACGGCGACACCCCCGAGCCCGCCGCCATCCGCGACCTGCTCGGGGAACTGCAGCAGGCCGGCCCCCAGTGGGAACTGATGCCGCTGCGGCTCTCCAACGCCACCAACATCCGCCTGCTGCCGCTCAAGACGCTGCTGGTGTACCTGGAGCTGGACGGCATTATCGAGCCGCAATACAGCTATTTCGCCGATTATCGCTTCAAGTTTATCAAGCCGCGCGAGGAGATCCTCGCCGCCTTCCAGGGCGAGCGCCAGGCCTTTCTGCGGCAGTTGTTCGACGGCTCGCCCCAGGCCCGCAGCTGGTGCCAGGTGAATTTCGAGGCCATCCGGCAGCGCGCCGGCGGCGAGCGGCAGCGGGTGATCCGCGCCCTCGACTACCTGCACCAACAGGGCTGGATCAGCCTGGAAAGCAAACAGATGATCGAGGTGTACCGGGTGCTGCAGTCCGGTTTCGATCCGGAGGCGGAAGCCGCGCGGCTGCATGCCCTCTTCCGGCAGAAGGAGCGCAGCGAGCTCAGCCGGCTGGAGGAGATGATCGACTTCTTCGAGAGCGACGACTGCCTGAGCCGGCGCCTGGCCGGCTACTTCGCCGATCACCAGGCCCCGGTCCGTTGTGGCCACTGCTCGGTGTGCGCCGGCCGGCCCGCCCGGCTGCCGGCCCCAGCGTTGCCGCCCCTGCCCGCACCAGCCCAACTGGAGCAGTGGTGCCGGGCGCTGCAGCAGGAGGATGGTACCCCGCTCAGCACCCACAGCCTGGCCTGCTTCCTGTGCGGCATCAGCACGCCCCTGCTCAACCGGCTCAAGGCCAGGGGCAAGCCCGGCTTCGGCGCCCTGGAGCGGCAGCGGTTCGGGGAAGTGGCACAGTTGCTGGCCAGTCCCCCCGCCGGCTAAGGCCGGGCCAGGAACTGCCTGGCCGCGTTCAGCCGCGCCGGCTCGGTATCCGCCTGGGCGGCCAGCTCGACCAGCCGCCGATAGTAGCCGGCGGCGCCCTCCCGGTCACCGGCCAGCTCGGCGGCCCGGCCGGCGCCGTACAGGCTGTTGAAGCGGTTGGCCGAGCGCGCCAGCGCCGCCTCGTATTCGGCCCTGGCCTCGCTGTACATCTCCAGCTCCAGCAGCATGTCGCCGAACAGCTCACGGGCCGGCAGCACCTCACCCGGCGTGACCGGGTGCTTCTCGGTGCCGGCTTCCAGTTCGGCGGCGGCGCGCATCCGTTGCAGGCCTTCCTCCTTGTTCCCCTGCAGGAACATCAGCCAGGCCTCGGCCGCCTTTTGCTGGATTTCGACCTGCCTAGCCCAGTAAGGCGAGGTGGTCGCCGCGGCCTCCCGCAGTTCGCCCAGGCGGGCGATGGCGTCCCGCGCCAGTTGCGGTTCACCCATATGGGCGGCACCCAGGGCCTTGGCGAAGTGGCTGATGGCCTCCATGGCCGGGAATCGCTCCCAGGGAAAATCCGCCGGGGTGCGGGGCTCCAGCCTGGCGGCCTGCTCCCACTGTTGCCGTTCCAGGGCCAGCCGCGCCGGGGCCACCGCCAGGGTATAGGCGGAGGCGGCATGGGCCTGGATGGGACCATTTATGCCGGTGATCCGAGCCAGCTCCTGCTCGGCCTTGCCGTACTCGGCGCCCTGCAGATGGGCATACACCAGGTAATCCAGGGCATGCAGATAGTGGAAGGAGACTGCGTCCCCGAACGGGTGCTTGAGGGCCGCCTCGGCCGAGGCCCGGTTCCAGCCGATGGACTCCTGCCACAGGCCGGCGCGGGTAAAGATATGGGACGGCATATGCAAGGCGTGGGGCACCTCCGGCGCCACCTCTCCGTAACGCCGCGACACCGCCAGGGCCTTTTCCGCCAGCGGCGGATAATCATAGGCATGGATGGCGTAGTGGTGGGCGCCCGGATGCTGGGGGTTGTCCGCCAGTACCTGCTCCGCCAGGCGGCCGGCCTCCAGTTGGGCCCGGTAGCTCTTGTCCGCCGGATCCGCCGTGGCGATCAACGCCAGGGCGTAAAAGCTCATGACTTCGTGCTCTTCGGGCATGGCGTCGTAGGCCAGGCGCCAGCCCTCGGCAAAGCTGGCCAGGCGGGGCCGCTCGTCCGGCTCCCACTCGTGCCGGTAGTAGGCCGCCACCGCCGCGATAAAGGCCTGCTCCAGCTCGCTGGCCGCCCCCGCCGCCCTGGCCTTGTCGATGAGCGCCGCCCCCTGCTGATAACGCTCCCGGGAGGGCGGATCCGACCACAACGGATGGATGTAGCTCATGGCCTGCCCCCAATAAGCCATGGCGCAGCCGGGATCGAGCTCGGCGGCCCGGGCAAACTCGGCCTCGGCGCCTTCATAGGTCATGTGATGCAACAGTGCCATGCCCCGTTCCACCAGGGCAGCGGCCTGCGCCTGGCAGGACACGCTAAACGCGACCTTGCCGAGCTGCTCGCCGTAGTGTTCGCCCGATGCGGTCGTGCCCGCCCCAAGCGCCAGGGGGACCATGCCGAACACGAGGGCGAGTGCCAGGCCCGGTTTGCTGTGCTTGTTCATACCCTACCTCCTGCCTTTTTCGATGGCGCCGGCATCCGGCTCCCGTCCAAGGCCGGCTCCAACAGTGTCCGCTTTAATTATGGCGTCGGGGCCCCGGGTTCCGGGGGGATTGCTTATATCGAATCGCAGCCAATAACAGCGGGATGGAACCGTTAGTTCTAACCGGATCTTGTCCCAGCGCCGCTGCCACCATATCTAATGGTGCGCCCGCTGGAACACTAAATAGCTTAAAACTTGGGCAGGTCGATATCTCACCTGTAGGCGCCCGTTTACGTGGCGCAAACCGGCAAAGGGCGGGGAATGCGGAAATTGGGCGCCGGTTTGTGCCGGCTAAAGCGGCACCTACAGCGACGGCTACAGTACAAACCGGCAGCGATGCAGTGCTTGGCTGCCACCATGGCAAAGCCCTGGGCCGGCATTCGCCGGCCCTTTTTTATACTCAATCCCAAGCCGGGCCGAAGTCGGGGCTGACCAGCCGTTGATTGGTGGCAATGGCGCGCACCCGTGCCAGTTCCGCCTCGCTCAGCCGCAGCCCGGCGGCGTCCAGGTTAGCCTGCAGGTGGCTCCGCCTGGTGGAGGCCGGTATGGCGATGTGGCCTTCCTGCAGCAGCCAGGCCAGGGCCACCGAGGCCGGGCTCACCCCGTGGGCCGCGCCGATCGCCTGCAACACCGGCTCCTCCAGCACCTTGCCGTAGGCCAGCGGCATGTAGGCGGTGACCCGGATGCCCCGGGTGCGGCAGAACTCGACGATGGGCTCGTTGCGGAACAGCGGGTGCAGCTCCACCTGGTTGGTGAGGATGGCGTCGGCCCCGACGGCGTCGATCGCCGCCTGCAGGTGGCGGACGGTGAAGTTGGACACCCCGATATGGCGGGTCAGCCCCCGCGCCCTGGCCTCGGCCAGCTGCTCCATATACACCGCCACCGGTATCTCGTCCCGGGGCGCGGGCCAGTGGATCAGGGTGAGATCCGCCTGCTCCGTTTGCAGCTTTGCCAGGCTCGCTTCCAGGCTCGGGATCAGCCGGCCCGGGGCCAGGTGCTCGGTCCAGATCTTGGTGGTGAGGAAGACCTCCCCGCGCGGCACCCCGCTTTCGGCCAGGGCCCTGCCCACCTCCGCCTCGTTGTCGTAGATCTGGGCGGTGTCGATATGGCGGTAGCCGAGCTCGAGCCCGGAGCTCACCGCCGTGATCACCTCTTGTTCCTTCAGCCGGAAGGTACCCAGCCCCATGGATGGTATCTGCATCTTGTGCTCCTATTGTGGATGGTTGTCGGTAACGATATGGGTTCAGGGTGGCCGGCGGACGGCGAACCGTCCGCCGGCCACCGGATTCATCGGGTTCGCGGTGCCGGCAGGGCGTCGCCGCGGGCATCCAGGGCACCGCTCAGCCGGGTCAGCAGCAGGGCCACCAGCACCACCAGGCCGCCGATCCAGGGCGTCTGCATCAGTCCGCCGCGTTCCACCACCAGGCCGCCCAGCCAGGCGCCCAGGGCAATGCCCAGGTTGAAGGCGGCGATATTGAGCCCGGATGCCAGGTCCACCGCCCGGGGGCTGTACCGCCCGGCCAGTTGCACCACGTACAGTTGCAGGCCGGGCACGTTGCCGAAGGCGAAGGCGCCCCACAGCAGCAGGGTGAGCACCGCCGCCCAGGGGTGGCCGGCGCTGAAGGTAAAGACCAGCAGCACCAGCGCCAGGCCGGCGAAGACGATGTTCAGCGCCCGCACCGGCCCCAGCCGGTCGGCCAGCCGGCCGCCCCAGAGGTTGCCCACCGCCACCGACATCCCGTACACCAGCAACAGCAGGCTCACAGTGTCGGCGGCGAAGCCGGTCTCCTGCTCCAGGATGGCCGCCAGGTAGGTAAAGGCGATAAAGGTGCCGCCGTAGCCGATGGCGGTGATGGCATACACCAGCAGCAGGCGCGGCTGGGCCAGCACCGCCAGTTGCTGGCTCAGGCGGGCGGGCGCCGGTTGCTTCAGGTTGCGCGGCACCAGCAGGGCGCTGCCGAGCAGGGCCAGCACCCCGAGCAGGGATACCACCAGGAAGGTGGCTCGCCAGCCGAGGCTCTGGCCGATAAAAATGCCGAGCGGCACCCCGATCACCAGGGCCACGGTCAGGCCGGTGAACATGATGGCGATGGCACTGGCCTCCTTCTCCCTGGCCACCAGGCCGGTGGCGATGGTGGAGCCGATGGAAAAGAAGACCCCGTGGGCCAGGCCGGTCAGCACCCGGGCCAGGATCAGCGAGCCGTAGCCCGGCGCCCGCCAGGCCAGCAGGTTGCCGAGCACGAACAGCGCCATCAGCGCCAGCAGCAGGTGCTTGCGGTTCCAGCGTCCGGTCAGGGCGGTGAGCACGGGGGCGCCCACCGCCACGCCCAGGGCGTAGAGGCTGACCAGCAGGCCGGCGGATGGCAGGGACACGCCCAGATCCTGGGCGATGGTCGGCACCAGGCCGACGATGACGAATTCGGTGGTGCCGATGGCGAAGGCACTGAGGGTTAACGCGAATAACGCGACTGGCATGGCTTGCTCCGTCTTGGCTTGAGTAATAGTCGGGACAGAGGCATTCTAGGCCGGGTTACTTTTGTCAAAAACGCTATAAAGCACAAATCATATTTGCAGGAATAACAATGATCACCCGTTCCGACGATCTGACGCTGCTGCTGGCGGTGGTGGACAGCGGCGGTTTTTCCGCCGCCGCCGAGCAACTGGGCATACAGGTGGCCAGGGTGTCCCGGGCGGTGAGCCGGCTGGAGCGACAACTGGGCACCACCCTGCTCAACCGCACCACCCGCCAGGTGGAGCTGACCGAGGAAGGCCGCCGCTTCAGCGAGGAAGTGCGCCGGGGCCTGGCCCTGCTCGACCGGGCGGAAGAGGCCCTGCACAGCGCCCGCCACGGTCCTTCGGGCCGGTTGCGGGTGGATGCGGCCAGCCCCCTGGTGCTGCACCAGCTGGTGCCGCTGGTGGCGGAGTTCGCCGCGGCCTACCCCGCCATCCGGCTGGAGCTGAGCTCCAGCGACGGCATCATCAATCTGCTGGAAAAACAGACCGATGTCGCCATCCGCATCGGCGGCATGAGCGACTCTACCCTGCACGCCCGGCTGCTGGGAGAGAGCCCGCTGCACATCGTCGCCTCGCCGGACTACCTGCGTCGCCGGGGCAGCCCGGCCAGCGCCGCCGAGCTCGACCGGCACCGGCTGCTCGGCTTTATCGGCAGCGGCGGGCTCAACCGCTGGCCCCTGGCGCGGGACGCCGTAGTGCCGGACATCGCCGCCAGCAGCGGTGAAACCCTGCGCCAGCTGGCCCTGGCCGGCAACGGCATCGCCTGCCTGTCGCGCTTTATGATAGGAGAGGATCTCGCGGCGGGCCGGCTGGTGCCGTTGCTGCAGCAGGAATACCTACCGCTGCCGGAGCGGGAGCAGGTGCACGCCGTCTACTACCGGCACAGCGCCCTCTCCGCCCGCATCGGCGCCTTTCTCGACTTTATCGGCCCGCGCCTGAGGTTATAAGCCGGCCTCGCCGCCCGCCGGGACGGGCCGCGCCCGGGGAGCCAGGCGCGAGGCCAGCAGGGAGTCGGCCAGCATGTGCAGGAAGTGAAACACCAGGCAGCCGACCACCGCCAGCAGGCACAGCCCCAGCAGGGTACCGTGCAGCAGCAGCGACCAGGCCGCCAGCGCCAGCAGATCCGGCCAGCCCAGCTGCAGCAGCGCCTCCCGGCTGGTGGACAGGGTGATCCAGGCGGTGATCACCACGCTCAGGGTCGGTACCACCCCCATCCAGCGGCGCACCACCAGGCCGCCCAGCAGCTGACGCAGCACCAGGCCGAGCACGAAAGGCAGCAGCACCATGGACGAGAGCTTGTGCAGCAACGGCCAGGGCGAGAGCGCCGCGCCCTGGCCGATCAGCAGGCTCAGCATCAGCGGGATGGTGACGATGCCGAGCAGGTTCAGCCCCAGGGTCATGAACAGCGACCACTGGGCCTGGCCGCCGCTGAGCCGGGTCAGCACCACGCAGGACGAGAGCGTCGGCGGCACCACCGACACCACCAAGAGCCCCAGTGCCAGACCGGGTGCCAGGCCGCCATGCTGGTAGATCAGCCAGCCCACCAGCGGCGACAGCAGCAGGCTGATCACCAGCGCCGCCAGGAACACCCGGCCGAAGCCGGGCTCGGGCCTGAGCTCCTGCAGCCGGCTCTGCAGGCCGTTGACCAGGAAGATCACCGCCACCAGCCAGGGCAGCGGCTGCCACTGGGCCAGCCAGAGCCCGGGGCCGGGCAGCAGCAGGGCCAGCAGTATGGCGGCGCAGAGGCCGCCGGGAAGTAACCAGGCGATGATGAACTCCTTACCCGGGCCCGGCCCGGAACGGACGCGGGACTCAGTCTATCCTGACCCTGGCCTCGCCGATACCCGGGAAGCGGGCGCACACCTCGGCGCCGGGGGCGATAAAGCGCATCCCGGTCCAACTGCCGGTGGTGATCAGATCCCCGGGCTCCAGCCCCTTGTTGCGCGCCACCAGGTGGTTCACCGACCAGCCCAGCAGGCTCGCCGGATCCCCCAGCGGGTGGCCACCGCGCTGCTCGGCCAGCACCTCGCCGTTCACCGTCAGCGCCAGCGGCCGTTGCGCCAGCTCGAGCCCCTGCCAGTCGCTGATGCCGCCGCCGACGATCAGCGCCCCGTTGATCTGGTTGTCCGCCAGCCGCCACAAGGTGCCGGCCTGCTGCCACTGGCGCAGCCGGGTGTCCACCAGTTCGATGGTCACGCACAGCTCGCCCAGCGCCGCCCGCACCTCGGCCTCCTCATACAAGCAGGCCCGGGGCGGCAGGGGGCGGGTCACCCGGAACGCCAGCTCCGCCTCGATGCCGATCATGTGAAAATCATCCCCGCTCAGGCGGGCGCCGCTGGCGTGGACCCGCCGGGGCGGGATGGGCGCGCTGTAGGCCTCGCTGTCCTTGTTGGGCGCCCCCACCTTCCAGCAGCGGGGGCGCTCCCCCCGCCACCGGCCCCGCGCCCCCCCTCTCTCTTTTTCCCATCTCGCCCTCCCCGCGCAA
>NZ_NMUO01000024.1 GCF_002237365.1 Zobellella denitrificans | reverse complement strand
GGCGCGCACCGCCCCGGGCGAGTCGGGCACTATGCCCGACAGGGCCGCCAGCTCGGCGGCGTTGGGGGTGACCAGGTCCACCTCGGGCAGCAGGTGCTGCTTGATGGCCGGCAGCAGGTTGGGCTCGGCCATGGCCTGGCCGGTGCTGGCGATGGCCACCGGATCCAGCACCACCCAGGGTTGCCACTGGCGCCGGTATTCCTTCAGGTAGCGGGCCAGCACCTCGGCGCGCAGGCCGCCGGGCAGCAGGCCAATCTTGATGGCCCGGGCCGGCAGGTCGGTGGCCAGGGCCACCAGCTGGCTGGTGAAGGCCTGCATCAGCACCGGCTCCACCATGGACACCGTGACCGAGTTCTGGGCGGTGATGGCGGAGATCACCGAGCAGCCGTGGCCGCCCAGCGCCTGTATGGTGTGCAGATCGGCCTGAATGCCGGCGCCGCCGCCCGAGTCCGAGCCGGCGACGGTCCAGACGATGGGTCGGGTCATGCCTCCTCCCGCTCCAGCTTGTCGGCCTGGTGGTAAAGCTCGCCGCCGCGCTTCTTGAACTCCTCGGACATCTGGGCCATGCCGGCGACCACGGTCTCGCTGTTGCCGTCCATATCCACCAACTGCACCGCTATGTTGTTCTCCAGGCTGGCGGCGTAGTCGCGCACGTCCTGGGTGATCTTCATGGAGCAGAACTTGGGTCCGCACATGGAGCAGAAGTGGGCCACCTTGCCGGATTCCTGGGGCAGGGTCTCGTCGTGGTAGGCGCGGGCGGTTTCCGGATCCAGCGCCAGGTTGAACTGGTCTTCCCAGCGGAACTCGAAGCGGGCCTTGGACATGGCGTTGTCGCGGATCTGGGCGCCCGGGTGGCCCTTGGCCAGATCCGCAGCGTGGGCGGCGATCTTGTAGGTAATCAGGCCCTGCTTGACGTCTTCCTTGTTGGGCAGGCCCAGGTGCTCCTTGGGCGTCACGTAGCACAGCATGGCGCAGCCGAACCAGCCGATCATGGCGGCGCCGATGCCGGAGGTGAAGTGGTCATAGCCGGGGGCGATGTCGGTGGTGAGCGGGCCCAGAGTGTAGAAGGGCGCCTCGTGACAGTGCTCCAGCTGCTCTTCCATGTTGCGCTTGATCATGTGCATGGGCACGTGGCCGGGGCCTTCGATCATCACCTGCACGTCGTATTCCCAGGCCACCTTGGTCAGCTCGCCCAGGGTGTACAGCTCGGAGAACTGGGCCTCGTCGTTGGCGTCGGCGATGGAGCCGGGGCGCATGCCGTCACCCAGGGACAGGGAGACGTCATAGGCGGCACAGATCTCGCAGATTTCGCGGAAGTGCTCGTAGAGGAAGTTTTCCTTGTGATGGGACAGGCACCACTTGGCCATGATGGAGCCGCCACGGGAGACGATGCCGGTGACCCGCTTGGCGGTCATGGGCACGTAGCGCAGCAGCACGCCGGCGTGGATGGTGAAGTAGTCCACGCCCTGCTCCGCCTGCTCGATCAGGGTGTCGCGGAACACTTCCCAGGTCAGGTCCTCGGCCACGCCGTTCACCTTCTCCAGCGCCTGGTAGATGGGCACGGTGCCGATGGGCACCGGGCTGTTGCGCATGATCCATTCCCGGGTTTCGTGGATATAGCGGCCGGTGGACAGGTCCATCACGGTGTCGGCGCCCCAGCGGGTGGACCACACCAGCTTCTCCACCTCTTCCTCGATGGAGGAGGTCACCGCCGAGTTGCCGATATTGGCGTTGATCTTCACCAGGAAGTTGCGGCCGATGATCATCGGCTCGGATTCCGGGTGGTTGATGTTGGCGGGAATGATGGCACGGCCTTCGGCCACTTCCTTGCGCACGAACTCGGGGGTGATGAACTCGGGCAGGTTGGCGCCGAAGTTCTGGCCCGGGTGCTGCTTGAGCAGCAGCTCGTCCCGCACCCGCTCGCGGCCCATGTTCTCGCGGATGGCGATGTATTCCATCTCGGGGGTGATGATGCCCTTACGGGCGTAGTGCAGCTGGGTCACGCACTGGCCGAGCCTGGCCTTGCGCGGCTTGGGCAGGTGCTCGAAGCGCAGGTGATCCAGGCCGTCGTCGGCCATGCGCTGCTGGGTGAACTGGGAGGTGACGCTGTCCAGCTCCTCGGTGTCGTTACGCTCCAGTATCCACTGGCGGCGCAGCTGGGGCAGGCCCTGGCGGACGTCCAGCTCGGAGTCCGGATCGCCGTAGGGGCCGGAGGTGTCGTACACCGGCACCGGCGCGTTGGCCTCGAAAATGGGGTTTTCCTTGGTGCCGCCCTTGAAGCTGTCGGCCAGGCGGATTTCGCGCATGGCCACCTTCAGATCCGGGCGCGAGCCTTCGATGTAGATACGGCCGGAGTTGGGAAAGGGTTCGCCCTTGAGGTTCTGGATGTATTCCTGGGCCTGGCTGCGTACTTCGCGACGATTCGTTTTTGACATAGCAATCTCACCTTGCGTCCATTTGGTTCGTGAAAATGCTTGTCAGGAGTGTTGAGGAAGAACCGGCCGGGCGGGAAAGGGTCTTGGGGCCTGGTTCTCACTTGTTTCCCTTCGCAGGTATTAGCCTGATCAGGTTCAACGGATCCCGCTGTTCGCGGTCTCAGCCCTTGGGGGCACTCCGACAAGATGGGCGCCAGTATAGCCAGAGCCACCGGTCAAAAGCAAAGCGGTTGGATACAATTTTTGCAATTCTGGGTTAACGCTTTATCAACAAAGACATTTAAAGCGGGGATTTGGGAGCGCAGGCGGCCCGCCTGCATTTGCGCGCAGCGCGAACCCTCGGATCAACCTGCCACCGCAGGTTTAAAAAGGCTCCAGCTAGAAAAGGCATAGCGGGTTGGGCTGAACCTTCGCCTGCCTCGGTGCCCCTCATGCGGGCGAGCCGCCCGCGCCCCACGGGGCGTACAACACCCAAGCCAGCATTCACATCAAAACAAGGATTGGGACTCCTTGCCCTGCCCCCGGTTTTACCCCCAGGCCAGCCCCAGCGCCAGCAGGCCGGTAAAGATCAGGGTGCCGCGGGCGGTCAGCCCCAGGGCCCGGTTCAGCGCCGGCCCCTGCTCGGTCAGCACCAGCCGGGTGGCGCCGGCCAGGGGCCAGAGCCCGAGCAGGGCCAGAAAACCCCAGCCCGCCATCAGCTGCGTTCCCGCCACCAGGGCCGTGGCCAGCAGCAATAGCTGGTAGACCCGGGCCCGGGCCAGCCCCAGGCGCAGGGCCAGGGTGCGCTTGCCCACCCGGCGATCCGATTCCAGGTCGCGGATATTGTTGATATTGAGCACCGCCACCGACAGCAGTCCCGCCACCAGGGCGGCCCGGCCGGTGCCGGCCCCCGGCTGGTGCAGCATCAGCCAGCTGGTGCCCAGCACCGCCACCGGGCCGAAGAACACGAACACCGCCAGATCCCCCAGCCCCCGGTAGCCGTAGGGCCGCCGGCCCAGGGTGTAGCCCAGGGCCGCCAGCAGGGCCAGGGCGCCCAGCAGCAGGTTGACCGCCATACCCGCCAGCACCACCGGCAGGCCGCGGATGCCGTGGCGACCGGCGATCAACAGCACCAGCGCCGCCGACAGCGCCGCCCCCAGCAGGGCAATCCAGTGGCCGTGGCTGGCCGCCAGGGCGGGCGCCCAGACGGCGGCGCAGACCAGCGCCAGCCAGGCGCCGGACGAGGCGCCCAGGGTCATGGGCGACACCAGCCGGTTCTGGGTGAGCTGCTGCAAGATGCTGCCGGAAAGCCCCAGGGCGCCGCCCACCAGCAGCGCCATGGCCACCCGGGGCAGGGCGCTGTAGAAAAACTGGAATTCCTCGAACAGCTCGGGCTCGGCGCCCCGCAGCAGGGCCCATTGCCCGGCGAGGGGCACCGTCGGCTCCAGCTGCAGGTGCAGCAGGGCCAGCGCCAGCAGGGCGGGCGGCAGCAACAGGTAGCGGCTCATTCCGTCGGCACGCTCAGCAGGGCCCGGGTCAGGTTGTCGGCCAGGTAGCCGAGGGACATGACGCCGCCGTAGGTCCAGGTGGAGGGCACCGCCGCCAGCCGGCCGGCACGGGCAAAGGGCATGGCCCGCCACAGCGGGGTGGCGAACAGCTTGTCGGCCTCGGGGAAGGGCTCGATATAGAGCACCACGCCGTCGCGGATGGCGCCCAGATCGGTCAGCTTCTTCTGCACCTGGCCCCACTGGCTGACCGGCACTTCCAGGGCGGGAGCGATACCGAGGCGTTCCAGGGCATACTGGGGCATGCCGTTGTCGCCGTAGATGCGCACATGGCTGCTGTCCATCAGCCGCACCACCGTCACCCTGGGCAAGGTGTCGCCGAAGTGGGCGTGCAGCCGGGCCTTCAGTTGGTCGAAGCCCTGCTCCAGCTCGGCCAGGCGCTGTTCGGCCCGTTCCTCCCGATCCAGCACCCTGGCCAGGGCCAGGAACACCCGGCGGGCAGCCTCGGCGTTGTTGTGCTCGCTGCTGAAGCTCTCGAAGTGCAGCACGGGGGCTATCTGGGACAGGCGGGGCACCAGATCCCGCTGCTGATCACCGCTCAGGATCAGATCGGGCTTGAGTTCCGCCAGCCGCTCCAGGTTGGGCTCCTGGCGCATGCCGACGTCCTCGACCCCGGCGGGCAGGGTCGGCTGCACCACCCATTCCCGGTAGCCGGCGGTATCGGCGATGGCAAGGGGCGTCACGCCGAGTTCCAGCAGGTGCTCGGCGGCGGCCCAGTTGAGGGCGACTACCCGCTGGGGTGCAGAGGTGAATTCGTGGCGGCCCAGGCTGTCGGTGACGTCAACGGCCTGCGCCTTGAAAACGGCAAGGAGGAGCAACAACAGGGTAAGGGGTGTTTTCATCAACATGACTCAGGCGACAACGGCGATCTTTTCATCCTGGTCCGGATGGTCGATCAGGCGAATGGGAATGTTATAGAGTTCGGACAGCAGCCGCTCCGACATCAGCTCGGCCGGGGCACGGTCGAACAGCAGCCGGCCCTGTTTCAGGGCGACGATGCGATCGGCGAAGCGCAGCGCCAGGTTGAGATCGTGCAGGATCACGATAACCCCACGGCCCTGCTCCCGGTTGAGGGTTTGCAGCAGTTTGAGCAGTTCGTACTGGTGGCTGAGATCCAGCGCCGAGGTGGGCTCGTCCAGCAGCAGCAGCGGCGACTGCTGGGCCAGCAGCATGGCCACCCAGGCCCGCTGGCGCTCGCCGCCGGAGAGCAGATCGGCCTGGTGCTCGGCATGCTGGCCGACCCTGGTATGGCTCATGGCTTCTTCCACCAGGGCATGGTCGGCGCGTTGCCAGCGGCCCAGCATGCCGCGCCAGGGAAACCGGCCCAGCCGCACCAGCTCGCGCACGTTCAGCCCGGCCACTTCCGGCAGGCGCTGGGGCAGAAAGGCGATGCGACGGGCGAATTCGCGCTGGGAATAGTGGCCGAGGGGCCGGCCGTCGAGGGCGATGCGGCCCTCGTCCGGCGGCATCTGCCGGGCCAGCAGCTTCATCAGCGTCGACTTGCCCGAGCCGTTGTGGCCGAGGATGACGGTAAAGGCATCCGCCGCCAGGGACAGCTCGTCCAGGCTTAAAATGGTCCTGTTATCGCGGTGTACGCGGATACCTTGCAGTTCCAGCATCGGGGCTTAGGGGGATGTGAAATTGTGGTGCGTATGATAGTGAGATTGATTATCACTTTTCAAGTGTTTTGCGTAAGGGATGGCCCATTGAAATGGGCCCTACCGGAGTCGTGGGGTGACAAGGGTCGAATTTATTCGACCAAACACGGCGGCGGTAGTGGATTGGTCCACTGAAGTGGACTACATCGGACCAAACCACGGCGCCGGTGGCGGGATGGTCCGTTGGTATGGATCTACGGCGGGGCTTGTAGGGGCGAATTTATTTGACCGAACACGGCGCCGGGGGTGAAATGGCCCATTGAAATGGGCCCTACAGGAGCAGTGCCGTTCAGGCGGCCTTGTTGAGCATGGAGTCGTCGAAGCTGGCCTTGTTGACCACCAGCTCCAGCGGATCGAAGTCGTCCACGTTGATGGTGCGCAGCCGGCTGGCTTCCGCCGCTGTCAGCAGGGCGGCTTCCTCCTGGCTGATGGCACCGGCGGCCAGGGCTTCTTCCGCCAGCTGGTCGAGCATGGTAAAGGGGCGGCGGCCGACGGCCCTGGTGGCCTTGTCGAACACCGGCTCGGCGCGCAGGATGTCGGTGAGCGCCTGCTCCAGCATGCCGAGCGGGTTGCCTTCCTCGGCGGTGAGGTAGAGGTCACCGGCCAGGCTGTTGCGGGCCAGGCCCGGGGTTTGCAGCAGGCGGGCCACCTGGTGATCCAGCCGGTCGGAGGGGCGCTTGAGCGGCGCGCCAAAGGGCATCAGCAGCAGCTTGAGTACCCTGCCGAGGCCGCGGGCGGGGAAGTTGTCGAGCAGCTCCACCAGCGCCACCTGGGCCCGGTAGAGGCCGTCCTGGCAGGCCCAGTGCACCAGCGGCAGCACCTCGGCCGGGCGGCCCTCGTCGTTGAAGCGCTTGAGGGTGGCGGACACCAGGTAGAGCTGGCTGAGGATGTCGCCGAGACGTGCCGACAAGCGCTCCTTGCGCTTGAGCTCGCCGCCCAGGGTGGCCATGGCCAGGTCGGACAGCAGGCCCAGGTTGGCGGACAGCCGGTTCATCTGGCGGTAGTAGCGGGCGGTGGCGTCCTTCACCGGCGCCGGGCTCAGGCGGGCGCCGGTCAGGCCGAACCAGGCGCTGCGTGCGAAGTTGCCCAGGGCGAAGCCGAGATGGCCGAACAGGGCCCGGTCGAACTGGGCCAGCGCCTTTTTGGCGTCCGGCTCCTGCACCGACAACATTTCCGCCAGCACGTAGGGATGGCAGCGGATGGCACCCTGGCCGTAGATGATCATGCTGCGGGTCAGGATATTGGCGCCTTCCACCGTGATGGCGATGGGCGCGCCCTGGTAGCCCCGGGCCAGGTAGTTGTTGGGCCCCATGCAGATGCCCTTGCCGCCGTGGATGTCCATGGCGTCGATAATACTGCGCTGGCTGCGGTCGGTGAGGTGGTACTTGACGATGGCGGAGATCACCGAGGGCTTCTCGCCCAGATCGATGCCGGTCACGGTGAGCATGCTGGCCGCGTCCGACAGGTAGGCGTTGCCGCCCAGGCGGGCCAGCGGCTCTTCAATGCCTTCCATCCTGCCGATGGGCAACTTGAACTGGCGGCGGATGCGGCTGTAGGCGCCGGAGGCCAGGGCCGACACCCGGCTGCCGGCGGTGCCGTTGGA
This sequence comes from Zobellella denitrificans, assembly GCF_002237365.1. Lineage (GTDB taxonomy): Bacteria > Pseudomonadota > Gammaproteobacteria > Enterobacterales > Aeromonadaceae > Oceanimonas > Oceanimonas denitrificans. The sequence goes on along the minus strand of NZ_NMUO01000024.1, from coordinate 35,535 downwards.
GGGCAGGGTGATACCCCGGCCGACGGACAGGCATTCCACCAGCATGCGCCAGCCCTGGCCGGCCATCTCCTGGCCGCCGATGATGGTGTCGATGGGCACGAACACGTCCTTGCCCTGGGTGGGACCGTTCTGGAAGGGCACGTTGAGCGGGAAGTGGCGGCGGCCGATGTTCACGCCCGGGGTGTTGGTGGGGATGAGCGCGCAGGTGATGCCGAGATCTTCCTCGCCGCCCAGCAGCCGCTCCGGGTCGCGCAGCTTGAACGCCAGCCCCAGCACGGTGGCCACCGGGGCCAGGGTGATGTAGCGTTTGTTCCAGGTGATGCGCATGCCGAGCACCTCTTTACCCTGCCATTCGCCCAGGCACACCACGCCATAATCCGGAATGGCGCCGGCGTCCGAGCCCGCCTCCGGGCTGGTGAGGGCGAAGCAGGGGATTTCCTCACCCCGGGCCAGGCGCGGCAGGTAATGGTCTTTCTGCTCCTTGGTGCCGTAGTGCTGCAGCAGCTCGCCGGGGCCGAGGGAGTTGGGCACGCCCACGGTGGAGGCCAGTACGGCGCTGGTGCTGCACAACTTTTGCAGTACCCGCGACTGGGCATAGGCGGAGAATTCGAGGCCGCCGTATTCCTTCTTGATGATCATGGCGAAGAACTTATGTTCTTTCAGGTAGGCCCAGACTTCCGGCGACAGATCCGCGCGCTCGTGGGTGACTTCCCAGTCGTTGGTCATGCGGCACACGGTTTCCACCGGACCGTCCAGAAAGGCCTGCTCTTCCTCGCTCAGGCGGGGGCGGGGATAGTTGTGCAGGGTCTGCCAGTCGGGCTTGCCGCGGAACAGCTCGGCTTCCCACCAGGTGGTGCCGGCTTCGATGGCTTCCTTCTCGGTGCGCGACATCTCCGGCATCAGCCCCTTGTACACCCGGAACAGCGGCCGACTCAGCAGGCCGTGGCGCAGGGCCGGCAGGTTGAGCACGGCGGCCACGACAGCGAACAGCAGCCAGACAAGCGGGCCCACCTCGCCGAGCAGGGTGCCCAATGCCAGTATGGCGGCGGTAAGCAGGGACGCCGTCACCAGCCGGCTCTGGCGATAGGCCAGTCCCCCCCAGGTGATCAGTAGCAGCAATGCGGTAATCATAAACGACTCCTTGTGCAGATTGAAAGGTAAGAGGTCAGACCTGTGTGGTTTCCTTAGTTGTAATTCATACGGATGTTTAAATCAAGCTGCGCGGTCGTTATCAAAGTGTATATCCTGAGTCGGGGCAGGAGAGGGGAAGGCGAAGGCGAAGGCGAAGGCCGGGGTGGACCGCCGTTGCCGGCCGACGGAAGGGATTGGCAACGGCGGATGGTTCAGTTATTTCTTGCCACCTCCCTTGCCGCCGCCTTTGCCGCCACCGCCGCTATTGCCACCGTCCTCGACGGACAGGGCGCAGGAGGGCTTGTGCAGCTGGATATTGCCGCCCTGGCTGAGGACTCCGCTCACGGCGTAGCCCGAATCACAGTCGATGGCGAAACTGTCGTCGCGACCGGGTTCACCGTTATCGGCCACGATCAGGGTGCACTGGGTGGCCTGGCCGTTCACCGTGGCGGCATAGGTCAGCCGACGGGTGGTTTCGTCCAACGCCGAATATGCCAGCAGGCTCTGGCCCTGGGCATGGACGCCGCTCCCCACCAGGTTGAAGCGGCCGCGCAGCTCGCCATCGCCGCGCACGCCGCCGTGCAGGCCGAAGTTGACCTTTCTACCGCTGCCATCCAGCACGAAACCGCCCCCGGTGACGAAGTCGGCTGGCGCCGGACAGACGCCGTCCGGGCCCGAGCCGCAGTTGATGCCGGACTCGCTGCGCGAGACCACCACTTCCGCCACCGGTTTGCCCAGCAGGTCGAGCACCTTGATGTAGAGGGCGTCCACCTGCAGGCCCTTGGCGGTTTCCACCTGGCGGTTCAGGATCACCTGCAACAGCGGGCCCAAATCCACCCCCTGGTTGGGATGGCCCGAGGCCTCGACGGATTTGCCGTTGATGGTGAGCCCAACGATGTCGGCATAGCCCGACAGCGCTGCCTGGCCGTCGAGGCAGTCGGCCCAGGTGAAGGACTGCAACAGGCCCGCGCCGACGGTAAGGCCCAGCAGGCCGAGATCCAGATCCAGCCCCAGGGTGGATGCCATGGAGTTGGCCAGGTTGCCCGAACCCATGGTGGCGGCGTTGAGTACCGACGCCTTGACCAGGCCGCTGGCGTTCACGTTGGCCAGGGTGGCGTCCTTGCTGCCTCCCGTGCTGTCCAGTTGCCCGGTATCGGACAGTATGATGTTGGTCTTGAGCAGCAGGGCATTGGCCGATACCCTGACCGCCGTGGCCTGCCCGCTTTAAGTGGTCATGACGCTGGGCTCGGCGTCACCACCACCTCCTCCCTTTCCTCCTCCCTTGGGTGCCGCCATCGTCTGGTGGGACAATCCCGAGCCTAGCCATAGTATTGTGATGGCGACGAACGCCAGCCACCGTGCTTTGTTATTGGACATTGGTTAACCCTCCTCCTGGGGATAAAATGACACAGCGTCGGCCTTTGAGTCCTATCCCTGCCGTGCAGGAAAAGTATAGGTTCGGGTTTGCCGGCTTGGTCAAATAATATTCAGTCTCGTTGCGATTGGGGGTCGCCATGGGTACAAGAGCGGCAGGGGAGCTTCTGTCGCTGCCGGCGCAAGGTGGCAGGGAAGGAATGCCACCCGCTTCCCGCTCCTGGCCACTTGTGCCAAAATGCCCCCTTATCCCGCAAGTGAGAGGCCATTTCATGTATCAGGATCTGATCCGCAACGAACTCACCGAAGCCGCCGAGGTGCTGAACCGCTTCCTGGCCGACGACGCCAATATCGCCGCCATCGAGCGGGCGGCCAAGTTGCTGGCCGACAGCTTCAAGGCCGGCGGCAAGGTGCTTTCCTGCGGCAACGGCGGCTCCCACTGCGACGCCATGCACTTTGCCGAGGAGCTGACCGGCCGCTACCGGGAAAACCGCCCCGGCTACCCGGCCATCGCCATTTCCGATCCCAGCCATATCACCTGCGTGTCCAACGACTTCGGCTACGAATACGTGTTTTCCCGCTACCTGGAGGCGGTGGGCCGCGAGGGCGACGTGCTGTTCGGCCTGTCCACCAGCGGCAACTCCGGCAATATCCTCAAGGCGATAGCGGCGGCCAGGGCCAAGGGCATCAAGGTGATAGCACTGACCGGCAAGGACGGCGGCAAGATGGCCGGCCTGGCGGACGTGGAGATCCGGGTGCCCCACTTCGGTTATGCGGATCGCATCCAGGAGGTGCATATCAAGGTGATCCACATCCTGATCCAGCTGGTGGAAAAAGAGATGGAGCAAGGGTAAGCCGGATGTGTGAACTGTTAGGGATGAGCGCGAATGTGCCCACCGACATCTGCTTCAGCTTTACCGGCCTGATGCAACGGGGCGGGCGCACCGGCCCGCACAAGGACGGCTGGGGCATCGTCTTCTACGAGGGCAAGGGGGTGCGCACCTTCAAGGATCCCCAGCCCTCCAGCCAGTCGCGCATTGCCCAACTGGTACAGGAGTATCCCATCAAGAGCTGTGCCGTGGTCAGCCATATCCGCCAGGCCAATCGGGGTGGCATCGCCCTGGAGAACACCCATCCCTTTACCCGCGAGCTGTGGGGTCGTTACTGGACCTTTGCACACAATGGTCAGTTAACCGGCTACAAGAGCAAGCTGAAAACCGGGCGGCACAAGCCGGTGGGCGACACCGACAGCGAGCTGGCCTTTTGCTGGATACTGCACGAACTGGAGCGCAAATACCCGCGCAAGCCCGGCAACATGGCGGCCATGTTCCGCCACGTAGCCTCCCTGTGCGACCGGCTGCGCGCCCTGGGGGTGTTCAATATGCTGCTCACCGACGGCGAGTACCTGATGACCTACTGCAGCAACAACCTGCACTGGATCACCCGCCGCGCCCCCTTCGGCCCGGCGCGCCTTATCGATGAGGAGGTGGAAATCGACTTCCAGCAGGAAACCACCCCCAACGACGTGGTGACGGTGATCGCCACCCAGCCGCTCACCAACAACGAGCAATGGCGCAAGATGCAACCCGGCGAGTTCAACCTCTTCCACCTGGGCGAGCGCATCGCCGGCAACGGGGCCTGGAGCACCATATAGTTTAAAAATCAGGCAGCCCGGCTCTGCGTCGCTGCCGGTTTGTGCCGCTGTAGCCGTCGCTTCAGCCGACGGGAAGACGGCGCTCAATTTCCACACCCCACGCCGTTGGCAGCTTTGCGCCACGTAAACGGGCGCCTACAGGTAAGATATCGCACTGCTCACGTTTTAAACTGATCGGTGCTCTAGCCGCTAAGCCCCAAAAAGGGGGCGGAGTCATTTTCTGATGGAAAATGACACCGCCCCCTTTTTGGATGGCAATTTTGGCTACGCTTTGAACAGCACTGTTCAGCGAGGCGAGCCATGGAATTCCTTTCTCCCCTAGCCCCCGAGCGGCTTTACCGCGCCTGCGACGAGGCTGCTTTCGGTTTTACCACCACCGACGAACTCACCGATTCCGGCGCCCTGGTGGGCCAGGAGCGTCTGCTGGAGGCCCTGTCCTTCGGTACCGGCATCCGCAGCCAGGGCTTTAACATCTGCATGATGGCGCCGGAAAGCTGTGCCCGTCACTCCCTGATCCAGCGTTTCCTGAGCGGCCGGGCGGCCCATGAGCCGGTACCGCCGGATATCTGCTACGCCTACTGCTTCGAGGAGCCGATCCGGCCGGCGCTGCTGACCCTGCCCGCCGGGGTGGGACGGCGCTTCAAGGCCAGCCTGGAGAAGCTGGTCGAAGAGCTGCTCATCGCCATTCCGGCGGCGTTTGAAACCGAGGAGTACCGCCTGCGGCTGGAAGAGCTGAACCAGCAGCTGGCCGAGCGCCAGGCGGCGGCCATGGCCGAGGTAAAGGCGCTGGCCAAGGCCGAGCAGGTGGCCCTGCTCAGCACCCCCACCGGCTTTACCCTGGCACCACGCAAGGGCGACGAGGTGCTGGACGCCAGGGCCTTCCGCCAGTTGCCGGAGGCGGAGCGCACCGCCATGGAGCAGGCCATCGCCCGGGTCGAGGCCAGGCTGCAGGAGGTGCTGCAGCAGTTTCCCCTGTGGCGGCGGGAGACCCAGCTGCATATCCAGTGGCTGAACGAAGAGATGGTGATGTTCGCCGGCGGCAACCTGATCGACGAACTGCGCCGGGAATACGGTGGCTGCGATCCCGTGCTTCGCCAGCTGGAAGCGATACAGCAGGACTTGAGCGGCAATGTCAACCTGCTGCTCGGCCACATGCGCGAGGGAGAACTGCCGGCCCAGTTGCTGGCCCGCTACCAGCTCAACCTGCTGGTGGACAACGCCGACACCGAGGGGGCCCCGGTGATCTACGAGGATCTGCCCAACCTGTCCCGCCTGCTCGGCCGGGTCGAGCACCACGTGCAGCAGGGCGCCCTGGTCACCGACTTCACCCTGATCCGCAGTGGCGCCCTGCACCGGGCCAACGGCGGCTACCTGATCCTGGACGCACGCAAGCTGGTGATGCAGCCCATGGCCTGGGAAGCGCTGAAGCGGGCCCTGTTCGCCCGGGAGATCCGCATCGAATCGCTGGAGCAGTTCTACAGCCTGGCCAGCACCATTTCCCTGGAGCCGGAGCCGGTGCCCATGGAGCTGAAGGTGGTGCTGATCGGCGAGCGCCAGCTCTACTACCTGTTGGCGGCCTACGATCCCGACTTCGGCAAGCTGTTCAAGGTACAGGCGGACTATCAGGACGAGGTGGACGTCAGCCCGGAAAACCTGCAGCGTTACGCCCGCTTTATCGGCTGGCTGGCCCGCCAGCAGGACTTGCGCCCGCTCACCCGGGGCGGGGTAGCCAGGATGGTGGAACATGCCGGCCGGCTGGCCGACGATCAGTTGCGGCTGTCGGCCCACACCCAGGAGCTCACCGACCTGTTGCACGAGGCCAACTACTGGGCCGAGCACGGCGGCGAGCAGAGCATCTCGGCCGGGGCCATCGAGCAGGCGCTGGAGGCCGTCCGGCGGCGGGCTTCGCGCATCCACCGGCAGATGGAGGAGTCGGTGCTGCGCGGCAGCAAGTTTATCGACACCGACGGCGCCGTGGTGGGCCAGGTCAACGGCCTGACGGTGCTGGATCTGGGTAATTACCGCTTCGGCCAGCCGGCGCGGATCAGCGCCACCGCCCGGCTCGGTTCCGGTTCGGTGCTCGACATCGAACGGGAGGCCAAGCTCAGCGGCGCCATCCACGCCAAGGCCATGCTGATCCTGTCGCGCTTCCTCGGCAGCCGCTACGCGCCCGAGGGGCCCATGGCCGTGTCCGCCAGCCTGGCGTTCGAACAGTCCTACGGCATGATCGAGGGGGACAGCGCCTCGGTGGCGGAGTGTTGCGCCCTGATCTCGGCCATCGCCCGGGTGCCGCTCAGCCAGGCGCTGGCGGTGACCGGCTCCATCAACCAATACGGCCAGGTGCAGCCCATCGGCGGGGTCAACGAGAAGATCGAAGGCTTCTTCGACATCTGCCAGGCGCGTGGCTTTGCACCGGGGCAGGGGGTCATCATCCCCAGGGCCAACGAAGACAACCTGATGCTGAACCGGGAGGTGCGCCAGGCGGTGGCCGAGGGGCGTTTCCGGGTGTATTCGGTGGCGCACCTGGACGAGGCGCTGTCCCTGCTCGCCGGTCTGCCGGCGGGGGAGGCGGACGAGCAGGGCAATTACCCCGAGGGCACGGTCAATGCCAGGGTGCGGGAACGGCTGGCGAGGCTGGCCGAGCTGCAGCGCCGCCAGAAGGCGGCAGAGCATGAGGACGGGGCCAAGGGCCCGGATGAGGAATCATGATAAGGCATATCGTATGGTATCTGGATCTGAGCCAGGCCGAGCTGGAGATGCTGGAGCGGGTGGCCGAGTTCGCCGCCCGGCACGGGGCCCGGCTGCGCGCCGTTTTTATCGAGGATGAAAGCTTGCTGCGCTCGGCCGAGCTGCCCTGCACCCGGGAGGTGAGCCTGACCACCGGCCGGGTGCGGGAGCTGGATCCGGAGCGAATACGCCTGCAGCTGCGCCGCCGGCGCGAGCATATCCGCCAGCGGTTGCAGCAGCTCGCCCGCAACCGGGCCCTGGAGTGGAGCCTGGAGGTGGAGTACGGCCGGCGCGAGCAGTTGCTGGCCCGACCGCCGGCTTCCCGGGACGAGGTGCCGGTGCTGGTGCTCGACCCGGCCACCGAGCTGCCAACCTGGGACAGGCCGCCGGAGCATGAGGTGCTGCTGCTGAGCCGCCGGTTCAGGCCGGTGGAGATGGTGCTGGCGGTATGGGAGGAGGCGGCGCGGGATGCACCCGTGCTGGCCCGGGCCGAACAGCTGGCCCGGCAGCAGCAGTTGCCCTTGTGGATCACGGTGCCGGCGGCCGGGGCCGACGAGCTGGGCCCGGCGCTGGAGCCCCGGGGGTTAAAGGGGGCCATGTTGCCGATCACCGACTGGAGCCTGCCGGGGGTGATGGCCGCCGCCAGCGACCGGGCTTCGCTGCTGGTGCTGCACCGGGACAGCCCGCTGTTGGCGGGCGCCCGCATGAAGAACATCAACGCCGCCCTGCTGGTTGCGCCTGAACCTCAGTCTTCGGCGTAGCCCTGGGCGGGCAGGGCCCTGCCGTCAAGCACCGCCTGGCCGTCCCGCATTTCAAGCCGGCCGTCGCAGAACCAGCGCACCACCAGGGGATAGATGGCGTGCTCCTGCACCAGCACCCGGGCGGCCACGGCGGCTTCGTCGTCCCCTTCAAAGATGGGCACCAGCGCCTGCAGCACCACGGGGCCGCCATCCAGCTCCTCGGTGACGAAGTGCACGCTGCAGCCGTGCTCCTCGTCGCCGGCCTCGATGGCGCGGCGGTGGGTGTTCAGCCCCTGGTATTTGGGCAGCAGCGAGGGGTGGATATTGAGCATGCGGCCCTGGTAGTGACGCACCAGGGCGGGGGTGAGGATACGCATAAAGCCCGCCAGCACCACCAGATCCGGCTGGTAGCCGTCGATAAGCGCCATCAGGTCGGCGTCGTAGCTTTCCCGATCCGCATAGCCCTGGTGGGGCAGCACGGCGGTGGGCACGCCCGCGATGCGGGCGCGCTCCAGGCCGTAAGCCTCGGCCTTGTTGCTGATCACGGCGACGATGTCGCCGCCCAGCTGGGCGGCGGCGGCCTGGCTCAGCAGCGCCTGCAGGTTGCTGCCGCTGCCGGAGATCAGTACGACGATGCGTTTCATTGGATCTCGACCTGTTCTTCACCCTCGGCGGCGGCGTCGATGCGGCCGATCAGCCAGGCGTTTTCACCGGCATCCTGCATGAACTTGACCGCGGCCGCGGCCTGCTCGGCGGGCAAGGCGATGATCATGCCCACGCCGCAGTTGAAGGTGCGGTACATTTCAAAGGTTTCCACGTTGCCGGCCTGTTGCAGCCACTGGAACACCTGCGGCCACTGCCAGCTGGCGCCGTCGATCACCGCCTTGGCGTCGGCGGGCAGCACCCGGGGAATGTTTTCCCAGAAGCCGCCGCCGGTGATGTGGCTCAGGGCGTGGATGTCGAACTGCTTGATGAGTTCCAGCACCGGCTTGACGTAGATGCGGGTGGGAGCCATCAGGGCATCGGCCAGGGAGCCTTCGCCCAGGGGCTGCTGCAGGTCCGCGCCGCTCACTTCCAGGATCTTGCGGATCAGGGAGTAGCCGTTGGAGTGCGGGCCGCTGGAGCCCAGGGCGATCAGGGCGTCGCCGGCGGCCACCTTGGAGCCGTCGATAATGCCGCTTTTTTCCACTACGCCGACACAAAATCCTGCCAAATCGTAGTCGCCTTCTTCGTACATGCCGGGCATCTCTGCGGTTTCACCGCCGATCAGGGCGCAGCCGCTCAGCTCGCAGCCGGCGCCGATACCGGTGACCACGTCGGCGGCGGTGTCCACGTCCAGTTTGCCGGTGGCGTAGTAGTCGAGGAAGAACAGCGGCTCGGCGCCCTGCACGATCAGATCATTGACGCACATGGCCACCAGATCGATGCCCACGCCCTGATGGCGCTTGAGGTCGATGGCCAGGCGCAGCTTGGTGCCCACCCCGTCGGTGCCGGCCACCAGCACCGGCTCCTTATAGCCGGTGGGCAACTGGCACAGGGCGCCAAAGCCCCCGAGGCCGCCCATCACTTCCGGGCGTTGAGTACGACGGCTAACGCCTTTGATGCGTTCAACCAGGGCGTTACCGGCATCGATGTCTACGCCGGCGTCTTTGTAGCTCAGGGGTTTGTTCTGCGTCACGGGGGATCACCTTGTTTTTGGATTCAAAGGCCGGCGGGGCAATTGGCGCCTTGTTCCGGCTGGTACTGATGTGTTCGGGCGCTATTCTAATTTAATGGGCAGGCCAGTGCCACAGCCATAAACCGCCTAATGGAGCAAGGCGGCGGCCTTTGCTAAAAGTTGCTCTGTATCCCTGCCGCTGGACACTATTTTATGCTAGTATTCCGCGGTTTTTTTATACGTCGGGAGATCGGGTTGATGAAAGTCGTCGAGGTAAAGCACCCTTTGGTGAAACACAAGCTGGGTCTGATGCGGGAAGCCGACATCAGCACCAAACGCTTTCGTGAACTGGCGAAGGAGGTGGGCAGCCTGCTGACCTACGAGGCCACCGCCGATTTCGAAACCGAAAAGACCACCATCAACGGCTGGAACGGCCCGGTCGAGGTCGACCAGCTCAAGGGCAAGAAGGTGACGGTGGTGCCCATACTGCGTGCCGGCCTCGGCATGCTGGACGGCGTGCTGGAACACATGCCGAGCGCCCGGGTCAGCGTGGTGGGGGTCTACCGCGACGAGGAGACCCTGCAGCCGGTGCACTACTTCAACAAGCTGGTCAGCCACATCGAGGAGCGGCTGGCGCTGGTGGTGGATCCCATGCTGGCCACCGGCGGCTCCATGGTGGCCACCATCGACCTGCTCAAGCAAAAGGGGTGCAACCAGATCAAGGTCATCGTGCTGGTGGCCGCACCCGAGGGCATCAAGGCCCTGGAGCAGGCCCATCCGGACGTGGAGCTGTACTGCGCCTCCATCGACGAGCGGCTCAACGAGCATGGCTACATCATCCCCGGCCTGGGCGATGCGGGCGACAAGATATTTGGTACCAAGTAAGGCAAAACCGGCTGAGGCCGGTTTTTTTCCGTTTATTCAAGGTTGAGACAGATGAATTCAGCAGAGCAAACCGACGCCCTGGCCACCGCCCAGGCGGCGGTCAATACCCCCCTGCGCCAGGCCCTGGCCGGCTCCCAGATGCTGTTCGTGGCCTTCGGCGCCCTGGTGCTGATGCCGCTGATCACCGGGCTGGATCCGAATGTGGCACTCTTTACCGCCGGTATCGGTACCCTGATCTTCCAGCTGTGCACCAAGCGCCAGGTGCCCATCTTCCTGGCGTCCTCCTTTGCCTTTATCGCCCCCATCCTCTACGGGGTGCAGACCTGGGGCATTCCCGCCACCATGAGCGGCCTGATGGCGGCGGGCGCCGTTTACGTGCTGCTCAGCCAGCTGGTGCGCTGGCGCGGCACCGCCCTGCTGACCCGGCTGCTGCCGCCAGTGGTGGTGGGGCCGGTGATCATGGTGATCGGCCTCGGGTTGGCACCGCTGGCGGTGAACATGGCCATCGGCAAGACCGGCGACGGTGCCGCCGAGCTGATGCCGCAGGAGGTCGCCCTGTGGCTGTCGCTGGGCTCCCTGGTCACCACCCTGCTGGTGTCCACCATGGCCAGGGGGATTTTCAGGCTGGTGCCCATTACCGCCGGCATCGCGGTGGGCTACGGCCTGGCGCTGTGGTTCGGGGTGGTGGATTTCACCCCGGTGCGGGAGGCGGCCTGGTTCTCCGTGCCCAATTTCGTTGCGCCCGAGTGGCACTGGCAGGCGGTGCTGTTCATGATCCCGGTGGCCATCGCCCCGGCCATCGAGCACATCGGCGACATCCTGGCGATCAGCTCGGTCACCGGCAAGGACTACGTCAAAAAACCCGGCCTGCACCGCACCCTGCTGGGCGACGGCCTGGCCACCGGCGCGGCGTCGCTGTTTGGCGGACCCCCCAACACCACCTATTCGGAGGTGACCGGCGCCGTGATGCTGACCAAGAACTTCTACCCGGTGATCATGACCTGGGCGGCGGGCTTTGCCATCGTGCTGGCCTTTGTCGGCAAGTTCGGCGCCCTGATGCTGACCATTCCCACCCCGGTGATGGGCGGCATCATGATACTGCTGTTCGGCTCCATCGCCACCGTGGGCCTCAACAGCCTGATCAAGCACCAGGTGGATCTGTCCCAGGCGCGCAACCTGTGCATAGTGGCGGTGATCCTGGTGTTCGGCATCGGCGGCATGGCCTTCGGCATCGGCGGTTTCAGCCTGCAGGGCATCAGCCTGTGCGGCATTGTCGGCATACTGCTCAACCTGGTGCTGCCCAGGGCGCGCGGCCATTGAACCTGGCAAGGGCCTGGCTCAGTGGTTATCATGAGTCCCATGCTCCGTTAACGATGGACAATCGATGCTGAAAACTCTGTTACTGGCGGCCATGGCGCTGCTGTCCTCGGTGGCGGTGGCCCAGCCGCTGCTCGAGGTGACCCTGGATCCCGCGCCCTACAGCCGGGACGAGGCCCGCGCGCAGGCCCTGGAACTGGTGCTCGACCGGCTAACCGGCGACCGGGCCCGGGATTCCTGGATCCGGGAGGAGGCCCTGGCCGAGCCCGAGCGCTACCTGCGGGACGAACCCCAGGGGAGCGGCTACAGCGCCCGCTTCGACGGCGAGGAGCTGCGGGCGCTGATCGACAGCGCCGGCCTGCCGTTCTCGCTCGACCCCAGGCCCGCCCTGCTGGTGTGGCAACTGGACCAGGGCCAGGCCCGCAGCGAGGCGGACGCGGACTGGCGCCGGGCCAGCTCGGCCTATCCCTTGCCGCTGTTGTGGCCGCTGTGGGATCTGGAAGAGCACATGGCCATCGACAAGTCCCGGTTGTTCGACGAGGAGCAACTGCGCGAGGCCAGCCGGCGTTACGGTGCCGACTACTGGCTGGCGCTGGAGCGGGAGGCGCAGGGCGGGCGCTGGCAGTTGTACGCCGACGGCCAGGACGGCGCCCTGTTGCAGGGGCGGCTGGAGCCGGATGCCGGCCTGCTGGAACTGGCCTCGGCCCTGAACCGTTACTGGGTGGAGCGGGGCAACGGCGGCGGCGAGCCGGCCCGGGCCGACAACCCGGATCCGGTGGAGCCCCTGCAGCTACAGCAGGACGGAGCCGGTGAGCTGACCATAGTGGTGTCGGGGCTGCGCCAGTTTTCCGATGCCATCCGTCTGGAGCAGCGCCTGCGCCAGCTGGACGGCGTGGAACAGGTCTACCTGATGGACAGCGCCGGCCACCAGGCGCGCTATCGGCTGTTGGTACCCGGCTCCCGGGCGGCGGTGCTGCAGGCGCTGGCCGCCGTGGCGGGGCTGTCGGCCAGCGGCGAGCGGCAGTTCAACTGGTCGGGGACGGCGAGTGAGTAACGATGGCGAAGACGAGGCGGTACCGGCCCAGTTGGCGCTGGCGGTGCAGTTGCCGGACGACGAAACCTTCGCCAGTTTCTACCCCGGCGACAATGCCCAGCTGATCACCGCCCTGAAGAACGCCGCCATCGGCCAGGGCGACGAAGTGCTCTACTTCTGGGGGCAGCGCGGCAGTGGCCGCTCGCACCTGCTGCACGCCACCTGTGCCGAGGTGAACGCCGCCGGCGAGGCCGCCGCTTACCTTCCCCTCGATGGCCACCGGCAGATGTCGCCGCGCATGCTCGACGGCATGGAGCTGCTGCCGCTGGTGTGCCTGGATAACCTGGATGCTATCGCCGGGGTGGAGGAATGGGAGCGGGCCGTGTTCAATTTCTTCAACCGGCGGCGGGAGCGGGCGACGGGCTCGCTGCTGATCAGCGCCGTCAGCGCCTCGCGCAACCTGGGGCTGGGGCTGCCGGATCTGGCCTCGCGTCTCGACTGGGGCGTGGCCTACCAGCTCAAACCCCTGGACGACGAGGGCAAGCTCAGCGCCCTGCAGCTCAGGGCCGAGTTGCGCGGTTTCAAGTTGCCCACCGATGTGGGGCGCTTCCTGCTCAACCGCCTGTCCCGGGACATGCGTACCCTGCTGGCGGCCCTGGATCTGCTGGACAACGCCTCCTTCCGGGCCAAGCGCAAGCTGAGCATCCCCTTCGCCAAGGAAATACTGGGACTGTAAGGGGCGGGACGCCAAGGCAGGGACTAGAGCACCGATCAGTTTAAAACGTGAGCAGTGCGATATCTCACCTGTAGGCGCCCGTTTACGTGGCGCAAACCGGCCAACGGCGTGGGGCGTGGACATTGGGCGCCGGTTTGTGCCGGCTAAAGCGGCACCTACAGCGGCACAAACCGGCAGCCAGGCGCAGTGTATTTCTGTCTCTTTAGCTGGCAGACAAACGCCGCCGTTTACAGATTTGCACTTGCTGGTGGAGCGCAGGCGGGCCGCCCGCGCCCCAAGCATCATCACTGCCTAAGTTTTAAACTGAACGGTGCTCTAGGGATTGGTGACTGGGGATTCGAGAGCCATTATTCTGGTCCCGAGTCCCGAGTCCCGAGTCCCGAGTCCCGAGTCCCGAGTCCCTAATTCTGGCCTTTTTTCTTGCGGATGCTCAGGCCCAGCTCGCGGCCGCGGAACTTGGCGTAGTAGATATTGCCCACGAACATGGTACAGGCCAGCAGCAGTTCGACCAGGGCCAGCCAGCGTTCCCCCTCGTCCACCCACAGCAGGGTGAGGGCGTGCAGAAAGTAGGGCATGATCAGGAAGATGGCCCAGGCATGGGTATAGGGATTGCCCCGGAGCATGCCCACCATGGGGATGAACAGCCAGGGCAGCCACAGCATCAGCATAAAGCCGGCACCCAGCTCAGGATGGGGCGAGAGCAGGCCGTGCCAGAGGGCGACCCAGAAGATGAGCCCGAAATAGCCGACCAGGGCCAGTCGGCGTGCCAGTTGGGTGCTCATTACAGGATATCCAGGATCTGCTCGGGCGGACGGCCGAGGGCGGCCTTGCCGTTATGGACCACGATGGGGCGTTCTATCAGTTTGGGGTGGGCCACCATGGCGGCGATCAGGGTCGCTTCGTCGGTCACCCCGGCCAGGCCCAGCGCCTTGTATTCCTCTTCCTTGGTGCGCATCAGCTCCCGGGCCGAGCTCATGCCCAACTGACCCAGCAGGGTTTTCAGTTGATCCGCGTCAGGCGGGGTTTCCAGATATTTGATAATCTCCGGCTGCAGGTCCCGCTGCTCCAGCAGGCTCAGGGTTTCGCGGCTTTTAGAGCAGCGGGGATTATGGTAGATACGTAGGCTCATTCTAGACTCCTGTGGCAAAGCTGCGGGCATTGTATAAAAGCTGCCGTGGAGGGTACAGCATATGGGCAAACATCAGGCCCTGTTTTTGGCGGTGTTGTTGATGGCAGGCTGCCGGGAGGCGGCCACCCTGACGCTGGCCGACGGCCAGCGTCAGGATCTGGGGGACTACCGGGGCCAGTGGCTGGTGGTGAATTACTTCGCCGAATGGTGCGCTCCCTGCCTGCGGGAGATGCCCCTGCTCAACGAACTGACCGCCACGGCCGGCCCGGCCGTGCTGGCGGTGAGCTTCGACGCCCTGCCGGCCCAGGCGCTGCACAGCCTGAAGGAACGTTACCAGATGCTGATGCCGGTGGTGGCGAACCTGGAAGGGGCCTGGCCTTTCGAAACGCCCCGGGTACTGCCCACCACCTTCGTGATCGATCCCAAGGGCCGGCTGGCGGAACAGCATCAGGGCGAGCTCCATGCCGAGGATATCGCCCGCTGGCAGGCGCTGTACTGGGGTAATTAGGGGTTATCAGTTCCTCAGGGCGTCCCAGTCTTTCTGCTGCTGGCGCAACTGCTCCAGACGGGCACCGAGCCGGGCCCGCTGCATGGGGTCGGTGGCCAGGTTGGCGGCGATCTCCATCTGATCCACCGCCACCTCGTAACGCCCTTTCAGCGCTGCCACTTCGGCCTGGGCCTGGCGGAAGGCCGACTCGTCGCTGAGTGGCCGGTAGGCCTGGGCGATCAGCTCCCAGGCCAGGGGATTTTCCGGGTGCCGGCGCAGGTAGCCGTCGAGCAGCTCGGCGGCCTCCTGGTTGCGCCCGGCCTGCAACAGGCTGTCGGCCAGGTTGATCATCACCACGGCGTTGTCGGGCAGCCGCTGACGGGCCTGGCGCAGGCGGGCGATGGCCGCGTCGTGCCGTTTTTCGGCGTTGTCCAGATCGGTCAGGGCGTCCAGTACGAAGACATTGCTGCCGTGGCGTTGGCTCAGCTCGTCGAGCAGGGCCCTGGCCTTGTCGTATTCGTGGATCTGCAGCAGGCTCAGGGCCTGGCCGTAGCGGGCGGCATCGGGCTGCCAGTCGCCGCCGCGGCCGGCTTCCCGCTCGAAGAAGCGGTGCAGCTCGCTGGTGTTGCCCTGCTGGAAACGGACCATGATCCTGGCCTTGGCCAGTTGGAACTCCAGGCTGGGCGGATAGGGTTGGGCGGGGTACTCCGCCGCCCGGCTGCGGGCCTCGGCGATCCGGCTGGCGGGCAGGGGGTGGGTCAGCAGCATTTGCGGCGGCGTGCTGGCGAACTGGTATTTTTCGGCCAGTTTCTGGAAGAAGCTGGCCATGGCGTTGGGATCGAAGCCGGCATTGTGCAGCAGGCGCAGGCCGATGCGATCCGCCTCGAATTCGTTGTCCCGGGTATAGTTGATGGCCGACTGCATCTTGAGGCCCAGGGTGGTCTGCAACGCCGCCATGCCCGCCTGGGGGTTGACCACCGCCAGCGCCACCGAACCCACCAGGCCGGCGATGGTCAGGGGGGTGCTGCGCGACTGAGACTCCAGGTAGCGGGCGATGTGGCGCTGGGTGACGTGGGTGATTTCATGGGCCATGACCGAGGCCAGCTCGCTCTCGTTGTCGGCATACAGGAAGAGTCCAGAATGGATTTGCACCACGCCGCCCAGGAAGGCGCTGGCGTTGATGCTGTCGTCCCGGATCAGCAGGAAGCTGAAGGGAAAGCGCACCGAATCGGCCTGGGACAGCAGCTTGAGCCCGAGGTCGGTGAGGTATTCGTTGAGCACGGGGTCGTCGATGACCGGCTGGTTGGCCCGGGCGAAGCGGATAAAGGCCTGACCGAAGCGGGCTTCCCGTTCCACCGACATGGCACTGACCCCGGCGGTGCCGATATCGGGCAGGTTGTTGGCGGCGAGCCAGGGGGCCGCGGTACAGAGGGAAAAAGCCAAAACCAGCCTGGCGGCACGAAAACCCATGTCAATAACCTTATTGCTGTTGTACTTACCGCAGAATACTCTCCGCAATAGGGCGGAACAAGCATTGTTTGGCAGCCAGAACAAAGGGATAATGCCCTTTCTTTTGGTTCGGGGGCTCTCATGGATACGCTGGATGCACGCGCGCTGCGCTGCCCGCTGCCACTGCTCAGGGTCAAGCTCTGGCTGAAGGCGGCGAAGGCCGGCCAGGCCCTGCGGCTGTGGCTGGCGGACTCGGGCTCCCGCCGGGATATTCCCGCCTATGTCTCGGGCATCGGTCACCGGGTAGAGGTGGTGGCCGATGAACCCGGACGACTCGAACTCATCATTACCAAGGCACCTTAAGGAAATTTTGCATGCTGGATGTTATTAAGCACTGGTATCGACAGCGGTTTTCCGACCCGGGTGCGGTTGCCCTGTTCCTGCTGCTGCTGTTCGGTTTCGTGGTGGTGTACTTCATGGGCCACATACTGGCGCCTTTCTTCGCCGCCGTGGTCATCGCCTACCTGCTGGAATGGCCGGTCAGCCGGCTGGAGCGGCTGGGGCTGGGCCGGGGACTGGCCGCCGGCGTGGTGCTGCTGCTGTTCGCGGTGGTGATGGTGCTGTCGCTGGTGAGCATAGTGCCTTCCTTCCTGGTGCAGACCGCCAACCTGGCGCGGGAAGTGCCCGCCATGATCAACCGCACCCAGGAGGCACTGCTGACCCTGCCGGAGCAGTATCCCGAGCTGGTGGACGTGACCCTGGTGCAGAGCGTGCTGGACGATCTCCGCGGCCGGCTGCTGGGCTCGGCCGACGCCATCTTGAGCGTGTCGATCAGCTCGCTGACCAACGCCGCCGTGCTGCTGGTCTACCTCATCCTGGTGTCGGTGCTGGTGTTCTTTATGCTCAAGGACAAGCGCCATCTGCTGGACGGCATGAGCCGTTTCCTGCCCCGCAACCGGGAACTGGTGTCCCGGGTCTGGCTGGAGATGAACGGCCAGATCGCCAACTATGTGCGCGGCAAGGTGATCGAGATCCTGATCGTCGGCGTGGTCAGCTATGTCACCTTTGCCCTGCTGGATCTGCGCTATGCCCTGCTGCTGGCGGTGCTGGTCGGCTTTTCGGTGCTGATCCCCTATATCGGCGCCGCCGCCGCCACCGTGCCGGTGGCCATGGTGGGGCTGTTCCAGTGGGGCTTTACCCCGCCGTTCTTCTACCTGATGGTGGCCTACGGCATCATCCAGGCGCTGGACGGCAACGTGCTGGTGCCCATCCTGTTCTCGGAGGCGGTCAACCTGCATCCCATCGCCATCATCGTCGCTGTGCTGGTGTTCGGCGGCCTCTGGGGCTTCTGGGGCGTGTTCTTCGCCATTCCCCTGGCCACCCTGGTCAAGGCGGTGCTCAACGCCTGGCCCCAACACGAAGATGCGCCTGCAAATACCAACAATTGATGAAAGACGTAAGGACAATACAGTGAGAGAACATTTCGGCTCGCGCTTCGGGTTTATCATGGCCGCCGCCGGGGCGGCGGTGGGGCTGGGCAATATCTGGGGTTTTCCCACCCAGGCGGCAAGCAACGGCGGCGGTGCCTTCCTGGTCGCCTACCTGATGCTGGTGCTGGTGCTGGCCTTCCCCATGCTGGTGATGGAAGTGGCCATCGGCCGCTACGGCCAGGCCAACCCGGTGGATTCGGTGCGCAAGCTGGGCCGCAGTCGTGGCCAGAAGGCCATGGCTTCCCTGGTGGGCTATGCGGGCATGCTGGTGCCCAGCCTGGTGCTGTCGTTCTACGCCATCGTCGCCGGCTGGCTGCTGGCCTTCCTGGCGGCGGCGGTGACCCGCATGCTGGGCTGGGAGGCGGCCACCGGCTGGCTGCAGGGCTTCGGGCTGTCGCGCAACATCGTCTGGACCCTGGTGTTCTACCTGCTCACCATACTGGTGGTGCAGGCCGGGGTACGCAAAGGGATAGAGCGCTGGTCGGCCCGGCTGATGCCGGCACTGTTCGTGCTCTTCCTGGTGCTGTTCGCCTATATCCTGACCCAGAACGGCGCCATGGAAGGGCTGCGTCATTATCTGGTGCCGGATTTCAGCAAGGTACTGGAGCCGGGGCTGCTGATCAGCGCCATGGGCCAGGCCTTCTTTTCGCTGACCATAGGCGGCTGCTCCATGCTGATGTACGGCTCCTACCTGAGCAAGCAGGAGAGCATTCCCGGCACCGCCTTCCAGGTGACCCTGATCGATACCGGCGTGGCCTTCCTGGCCGGGCTGGTGATACTGCCGGCCATGTTCGTGGCCATGAACAATGGCGTGACCATCTTCGCGGAAGACGGCAGCCTGCTGAGTTCCGATACCCTGGTGTTCACCGTGCTGCCCGCCCTGTTCGACACCATGGGGCCGGTGGGGCTGGTGATGGCGCTGGTGTTCTTCGTGCTGATGGGCATCGCCGCCCTGACCTCGTCCATCTCCATGCTGGAAGTGCCGGTGTCCTACACCACCGAACGGTTCAAGGCTTCCCGTCCGCTGGTGACCTGGCTGCTGGGTGGCGGCCTGGCGTTGTTCAGCGTGGTCATCTGCCTGAATTTCGGCGCCCTGTTCGGCTTCGTTATCCGCCTGTCCACCCAGAATCTGCAGCCGCTGGTGGGCCTGGGTTTCTGCCTGCTGGGGGGCTGGCTGTGGGGCAGGGCCAAATTGTTCGAGGAGCTGGTACAGGGTTCGCCGGAACTCGCTTCCAGCCTGTTCTGGCGCATCTGGCCCTGGTACGTGCGGCTGGTGTGCCCGCTGCTGGTGCTGCTGGTGATCGGCGCCAGCTGGTAATCGGGCGGAACAAAAAGGGCGGGGGTCATCTCGATGATCCCCGCCCTTTTTTGTCTTCGAAATTGTACTCAGTAGAGCATGCTGTAGAGCTTGCGGCGGTAGCGGGAGGCGACGGGATCGGCACCCATGGTGGTGAGCATGTCGAGGAAACGCTTCTTGGCCTCGCCGAAGCCCAGATCCTGCTGCAGCACCTCGACCAGCAGTTGCAGGGCCTCTTCCTGGCGACCGGCCTGGAAGTAGAGCACCGCCAGTTCTTCCTTCAATTCCAGCGAGTCCGGGGCGTCGGCCAGCTTCTGCTCCAGCTCGCGCAGTTCGGGGCTGTCGGCGGCTTCTTCCGCCAGCTCCAGCCGGGCCAGGATATGCTGGTACTGGCTGTCCTGATCGGCCATGCCGATGGTCGCCAGCAGTTGCTTGGTTTCCTCCAGCTTGTTCAGGGCCAGGGCGGCTTCGGCCAGGCTCAGGCGGATGGCGGCGCTGTCCTCCAGCGCCCGGGCCTGCTGCAGCAGGCCGTAGGCGGCCTGGGGATCCAGGCCCAGGGTCTGCTTGGCCTGCTCCAGCAACAGCGCGGCTTCGTTGGGTTGGTAGGGTTGCAGAAAGGCCTTGAGGGCGGCTTCGTCCTGGGGGCCTTCCAGTATGTCCACCGGCTGGGCGTCCTTGAAGGCGACCAGGGCCGGCAGGGCCTGCAGCCCCAGCTGGACCGCCAGGCTCTGCAGTTGCGGATCGGCGACATCGACCCGGGCCAGATCGATATGACCGTTGTCGGCGCCGATCAGGCGTTCCACCACCGGGCCCACCGTCTGGCATTCGGGGATCTGCTGGGCATGGAAGTAGATCACCACCGTCTTGCTCATGGAGGCCTGGATCAGCGCCTGCTGGAAGTTCTGCACATTGATGTCAACGATCATGTTCGAGGTCTCGTTAAGGGTTTATGGTTAGATTGGGCTGGGGGCCGCCGATTTCAAGGTCGAAGGGCAAATCCGGGAGGCGCAGCAGCAGGGGCGGGGGGCCATCCGTGCCCGCCACCGCCAGGGTCAGCCAGGCCCTGTCCAGGGGGTACTGATACAGCCGGTAAGGCTGGTCGTCGAACAGAGCCCGGTGGCTGCCCGCCTGCCACTGTACCCGCTGCAGGTTGTTGGCGATGCCGCCGCCCTGGGCCTTGAGCACCGCTTCCTTGACCGTCCAGAGGCGGATAAAGTCCAATTCCGGCTCGCGGCTGTGGGCCAGCCACCGCTGCTCGGTGTCACTCAGGTAACGGTGGGCGAGGCGAAGGATCCTGGCAGGATCCAGTCGTCGTCCTTCCAGATCGACGCCGAGCGGGCCGGCGTTACCGATGGCCAGCGCCAGCAGGGTGCCGCTGTGGCTGATGTTGAAGTGCCAGCCCGGCCGGTCGAGGCGGGGCTTGCCCCTGCTGTCGATCCGGATGGGGATCCGTCCCGGATCCTCCGCCAGGTGGACGGCGAGCCAGCGGCGCAGCAGGTAGCGACCCAGCAGGAACAAACGGGCCTGTCCCGGATGGCGGATGCCGGCCAGGCGCTTGTGCTCCGCCGGGGAGAGTATTTTTTGAGCATTTTCCGGCAGTTTTATGTTCGCACTGTCACAAATTAGTAACTTGGTGACGATATCGTTGTTTTTGCTCATATTCTCTTTTGCAAAATACCCTGGATCTGCTCTAGTATCTTTCAGATTGATAGCTGGTTGCCATTATTTGCATGAAAAAGGTCATAATTCTAAGCAGTGTGCTCCTGGTCGCCGGTTGCAGCAGCGCCCCGAGCCCGGAGTCAGGCAAAAAGATGGCTGGAAAAAAACCGTCTTCTTCCCTGACTTACAGCATCAGTACCGGCCCGATGAAGCCCAGGCGTTCCGTGGGAACCGTGCAGGATTTGCATCAGGTGTACCAACGCTGGCGCGGCGTGCCCTATCGCTTCGGCGGGGTGGATGCCGAAGGCATCGACTGTTCGGCCTTTACCCGTACCATGTACCAGGAAGTGTTCGGCATGGAGCTGCCGCGCAGCACCTATGAACAGGTCAACCTGGGGCGGGCGATCGGCAAGAACGAGCTGCAGCCCGGGGATCTGGTGTTCTTCCGCACCGGCAGCGGCCAGCACAACGGCATCTACATCGGTGACGGCAAGTTCGCCCATGCCTCTTCCAGCGTGGGGGTCACCATCTCCCGCCTGGACAACGTCTACTGGCGCAGCCGCTACTGGCAGGCCCGCCGCCTGCTGGACGACATCTGAAAAAGAACATTGGTGACCGGGGATTGGAGGCAGCGATAATATTGCCAGTCACCAGTCACCAGTCACCAGTCACCAGTCACCAGTCACCAGTCACCAGTCACCAGTCACCAGTCACCAGCCCGTTATTTCGCCTGAAAACGGTTCAGCTCATTCATCACCTGCAGCAGCAGCGACAGCTCCGGGCTGGCATCGGCCTTGACCCGGTAGTCCGCCGCGCTCAGTAACTGGAAATCGCCCCGCCGGTTGAACAGGGTGATCTCGTCCTGCTGGTAGATGACATATTCCTCTTCGTCCGATGCCAGTCGCCAACGCTCGGGTACTATCTCGAACAGCGATTGCCCGGTGCTGTAGCTGCGCATCGGACTCTGCACACCCAGTACCTGCTGCATCAGGGTGGGCACCAGATCCAGCTGGCTGGTCGGATGGGTAAACCGGGCCTGGGCCTGACCGGGCCAGCCGATCACCAGGGGCACCTGCAACTGCTGGGGCGAATAGGCGCTGCCGAAGCCCCAGGTGTTGTTGCCGTTGTCGTTGAATTCCATGCCGTGACCCGAGGTCACGATGATCAGGGTGTCCCGGCTGCCGGGCCGCTGGGCCAGGGCCAGCAACTGGCCCAGCAGCTGATCGGTGTAGAACACGGCGTTGCGGTAACGGTTGAACAGGGCCTCGCGCTGCTCGTCATGATAGGCCAGGGCCGGATTGAGGCGTTCCAGGGAGGGCTGGAAGGGGCCCAGGGTGTCCGCCGGCAAATCCAGTGCCTTGAGGGCATCCAGGTACAGGAAGGAGAACCAGGGCCGCAACTCGTCCTGCTCCGTCAGCCAGTCGGCGAAGCCGGCCAGCACCTGGCGGTCGCCTTCGGCACCGCCGGGGGCGGTAGCGAAGGACTGGTTGCGCAGGCTGGAAAAGACGGCGTTCTCATACAGCGGCTGTGCCAGGCCGCCGCTGGCGAACAGGCCGAAACGGTAGTCCTGGCGTTGCAGCTCGTCGATCAGCGCCGGGGCCATGCCTTCTACTTCGGCGTCGTGGCGATAGTGGGCCGGCAGGCTGTAGAACAGGCTGAACAGGGCGGACTGGGGCTGGTTGCCGGCGCTGAGGTGGTCGTCGAAGCGCAGGTTCCGCTCGGCGAAGCGGTACAGGTTGGGCATGGTGATGGCGTCGAGCTGGTCGGCGCGCAGACCGTCGACCACCAGCAGCAGGATATTGGGCGCGTGCGCCGGCGCCGATACCGACAGCGGGCGCAGCGGGTAGTTCAGCCGGCGCTGGGGCTGGTCGGCGGCCTGTTGCGACAGTTGCCGGTATTGATCCGCATCCAGCCAGCCCTGCTTGATCAGGAAGCTCTTGGCGGTCATGGGATAGGACAGCGGGAAGTTGGCCTTCTGGTTGGTGATGGGGGTATAAACCAGGGCATCGGCCCAGATGTGCACGCTGTGGGTGAGGAAGAAGCTTACCAGCAACGGCAGGGCCAGGGGCAGGGCCAGGGAGCGTCGCCGGCGCTGACTCCAGCGCCACAGCCAGGCCGCCAGCCACAGTTCGAACAGGAACAGCAGCGGTACCCAGACGAACAGCCAGCCCCAGCCGGAGGCCTCCTCGGCCTGGGCCTGATCCAGCAGCAGCCGCCAGACGGTGGGGTTGAGGTGGAACTTGAACAGGCTGAATACCTGGGTATCCACCAGCAACAGGGTCAGGGCCCCGGTGGCGATGGCCGCGCCCAGGAATTGCACCGCCCTGAGCCTGGGCAGCAGGAAGGTGAGGGGAAACAGGGTCAGCAGATAGGTGAAGAAGGTCAGAAAGGCGAAATGCCCGACCCAGCTTACCAGCATGTAGCCGATGCCGAGGGGAGTCTCGGGCCAGCCGGCGGCCAGCAGGTAGCGGCTCGACACCGCCATGGCCAGCAGGATATTGAAAAACACGAACCAATGTCCCCAGCCAATCAGGCGGGAAACATTATCGCGATAGAGGTTACCGGTTTCGACCATGGTTCAGACTGTTTCGGCTAACAAAAAGGCTCTTAATGAGCCCCTTTTTGTGTGTCGACGGAGGCGGTGAGCACCTTGGCGAACTTGTCGGCGATGGCCTTCCGCTGCCCGGGGGCGATCTGGTGGTTGAGCACATGGGTGACCAGGTTGCCCAGCACCATCAGCCGCAGATCCGCCGGGGCCTGATGCTTGTCCATCACGGCTTCCAGCTCGCTCAGCAGTTGGTCGTATTGTTTATCGTATTTGGAAAGGACGGGCATGGGCGTTCAATCATGTAACTTGGTGACAGGGCGACTATAATACCCCACCCCTTCTGGCAACTCTACGGCAATCTGTTATGAGCTTGGATATCGAACACATCATAGTACATTCCCTTTTTCTCGATGAGCAGGGCCAAACCCAGCTTGCCACCCGGGAGCAGGAGCTGGCCACCGGGCCCGCGGTGAACCAACTGATGGGCGAGTTGCACCATATCTACAACACCAAGGCGGGCAAGGTGTTCGGCTATTTCAGCGAGGAGGACACCGGTTTTCGCGACCTGGTGCGGCGGGTGCAGGATCAGAGCCTGACCTTCGCCGCCTTTTCCCACTTGGCGGCCGAGCGGCTGCTGGGCGAACTGCACCGGCTGGAGATGAACGAGGCCGGCGTGCTGCTGTTCGTGCGCTACCAGTGGCTCGGCGCCCACTATTTGCTGATCGCCCTGCTCGACAACAAGGACAGCGTCACCGTCACCGACAAGCTGGAAGTCAGCCACGCCAGCTACCTGGATCTGGGCAGGATGCAGCTGGCCGCCCGCCTGGATCTGACCGAATTGCAGACCCGCCCCGAGTCGCGCCGTTATTTCTCCTTTATCAAGGGCCGGGCAGGACGCAAGGTGTCTGACTTTTTCCTCAACTTCCTGTCCTGCGTGGAGGGCATGGATCCCAAGGCCCAGAGCCAGGGCCTGCTGAAGGCGGTGGACGACTATTGCGAGTCCCGCCAGCTCAGCACCGAGGAGAAGCTGGAGAGCAAGGCACTGGTGAGCAAGTACTGTCGCGATCAGCTCAAGGAAGGGGAGGAGCTGGAGCTGCGCGAGCTGTCCGCCGAGCTGGGCCGGGACGATGACCTGGACTTCTACCAGTTCGTCAGCGAGGAATACCAGCTGGAAGAGCGCTTCCCGGTGGACAGATCCGCGCTCAAGGGGCTGACCAAGTACGTGGGTTCGGGCGGCGGCCTGACCATCAGCTTCGATCAGAAGCTGCTGGGCGAGCGCATCCAGTACGACGCCGCCACCGACACCCTGGTGATCAGGGGTACCCCGCCGAACCTTAAGGCCCAGTTGCAGAGCGGAAACTGAGAAAGGTGGGGCAGGCATCCTGCCGCCCCGGGACTGTAACAAGTAGGCATACTTGGGACAGAAAAGGGAACTCATTCGATAGCGGCCAGTGTAGAGGCTGTGATAGCGTTAGAGAACCGAAATAAACAGATAGCCCTAATCGAGTTGTTCAATGAGTCGTCTGCCCAGCCTGAAGCAATTGACCTACCTGGTGGCCCTGGACGAGCACCAGAACTTCAACCGGGCCGCCAAGGCCTGTTTCGTCAGCCAGTCCACCCTGAGCACCGGCCTGCAGAACCTGGAAAGCCTGCTCGGCGGCGAGCTGATCGAGCGGGATCACAAGGCGTTCGTGATGACGCCGCTCGGCCGGCAGGTTGTGGTGCGGGCCCGGGAACTGCTGGCCCAGACCCGGGAGCTGATGGAACTGGTGGAAGGGCAGAAAGGCGCCATGCAGGGGGCCATCCGCCTGGGGTGCATTCCCACCATAGCGCCTTTTTTGCTGAGTGGGCTGGTGCAGCGCTGCCGCCGGCACTATCCCGAACTGCAGTTGTTGCTGCGGGAGGACACCACGCCGCAGTTGCTGTCCCTGCTGCGGGCCGGCGAGCTGGACCTGCTGTTGCTGGCCCTGCCCACCGACACCGAGGGGCTGCAGACCCGGGTACTGGGCCAGGATCCCTTCGTGCTGGTGATGCACCAGGAGCAGGCCAGGCGGCATGGCCGGGTGCCGGTAGACTATGCCGACCTGCCGGATCAGAGCATCTTCCTGCTGGAGCAGGAGCACTGCCTGACCGAGCACGCGGTGAGCGCCTGCAAGCTGACCGACAGCCGCAAGGTCAACCCCTTCGCCGCCACCAGCCTGCATACCCTGGTGCAGATGGTGGGCGCCGGCCTCGGTACCACCTTCCTGCCGCAAATGGCGATCGACGCCGGTATCCTCGCCAACACCGAGATCGTCGCCATGGCGCCCCAGGGCGACAAGGCCTACCGGGATATCGGCCTGGTGTGGCGGCCCACCGCCACCCGGGTGGAAACCTTCTACCGGCTGGGCGAGCTGGTAAGCGAACTGCTGTAAACAGAAAAGGCGGAGTACCGGGGTACTCCGCCTTTTTTGCGTTGTGAGGCGCCGGCGCCGTTACGAGCCGGCGCGGATCAGGTGGTCGAAGGCGCCGAGGGCGGCGGTGGCGCCGGCGCCCATGGAAATGATGATCTGCTTGTAGGGCACAGTGGTGGCGTCGCCAGCGGCGAACACCCCGGCCATGGAGGTGGCGCCTCGGGCGTCGATCACCACCTCGCCGAAGCGGGTCAGCTCCACTTCCGAGCCCTGCAGGAACTCGGTGTTGGGCACCAGGCCTATCTGCACGAAGATGCCCGCCACCTCCAGCCGTTTGCTCTCGCCGCTGACCCGGTCGGTGTACTGCATGCCGGTGACCTTGCTGCCGTCGCCCAGCACTGCGGTGGTCTGGGCATTCATGATGATGTCGATATTGCCCATGGAGCGGGCCTTGCGTTGCAGCACCTCATCGGCGCGCAGGCTGTCGGCGAACTCCAGCACGGTCACGTGTTCGACGATACCGGCCAGATCGATGGCCGCTTCAATGCCCGAGTTGCCGCCGCCGACCACCGCCACCCTCTTGCCCTTGAAGAAGGGGCCGTCGCA
Source organism: Zobellella denitrificans (assembly GCF_002237365.1). Classification (GTDB taxonomy): domain Bacteria; phylum Pseudomonadota; class Gammaproteobacteria; order Enterobacterales; family Aeromonadaceae; genus Oceanimonas; species Oceanimonas denitrificans. The sequence goes on along the minus strand of NZ_NMUO01000024.1, from coordinate 9,223 downwards.
GTGCGGGCAGTAGGCCACGCCCCTGGTACGGTATTCGGCCTCGCCGGGCACCTTCAACTCGCGCCAGCGCGCCCCGGTGGCCAGGATCACCGCCCTGCCCCTGAGGGTGGCGCCGCTGGCCAGCGGCAGCTCGATAAGCTCCCCGCGGCGGATGCCGGCGGCACGCTGGTCGGTGATGATGTCCACCCCGTATTCCCTGACGTGCTGCTCCAGGCTGGCGGCCAGCTTCGGGCCTTCGGTGTAGGGCACGGAAATGAAGTTTTCGATGCCGACGGTGTCCATCACCTGGCCGCCGAAGCGCTCGGCCACCAGGCCGGTGCGAATGCCCTTGCGGGCGGCGTAGATGGCGGCGGCGGCACCGGCCGGGCCTCCGCCGACGATCAGCACGTCGTAGGGGGCTTTTTCGTCGAGGGCGGCGGCCTTGCGCTCGGCGGCGCCGGTGTCGAGTTTGCCGATGATCTCTTCCAGGCTCATGCGACCCTGGCCGAAGTGTTCGCCGTTCAGGTAGACGGCGGGCACCGCCATCACCTGGCGCTGGTTCACCTCGTCCTGGAACAGGGCGCCGTCGATCATCACGTGGCTGATGTTGGGGTTCAGGGTCGCCATCAGGTTGAGCGCCTGCACCACGTCCGGACAGTTCTGGCAGGACAGGGAGATGTAGGTTTCAAAATGGAACTGGCCCTCGAGGTTGCGGATCTGCTCCAGCAACTCGGGGGAGGCCTTGGACGGATGGCCGCCGGCCTGCAGCAGGGCCAGTACCAGCGAGGTGAATTCGTGGCCCATCGGAATGCCGGCAAAGCTTACCCGCGGCGCCTGCCCGGCGGGGGCGACGCTCATGCTGGGAGTGCGGCCGGCGGCGGCTTCCTTGAGGCTGATGTTGCCGGAAAGCCCGCTGATCTCGGCGGCCAGTTCCAGCAATTCTTTGGATTTGGGGCTGTCATCACCGGACACGCTGATCTCTATCGGAGAGACGATGTTCTGCAGGTAGGTGTCCAGTTGTTTTTTGAGATTCGCATCTAACATAGTCGTGTCCTGTGCCGAATTTTGGGTATAAAAAACCCGGCCCGCCGACCGGATGAGGCATCATCGCGGCGGGCCGGGGTAGTTGTCCGGGTCTTAGATCTTGCCGACCAGGTCGAGGGACGGTGCCAGGGTGGCTTCGCCTTCCTGCCATTTGGCGGGGCAGACTTCACCCGGGTGGGCGGCCACGTACTGGGCGGCCTTCACCTTGCGCAGCAGGTCGGAAGCATCACGGCCGATGCCTTCGGCGGTCACTTCGATGGCCTGGATCACGCCCTGGGGGTCGATGATAAAGGTGGCGCGGTCGGCCAGGCCCTGGCCTTCACGCATCACGCCGAAGTTGTTGGTGATGGTGCCGGTCTGGTCGCCCACCATGTAGTACTTGATCTTGCCGATGGTCTCGGAACTGTCGTGCCAGGCCTTGTGGGTGAAGTGGGTGTCGGTGGACACGGAGTACACTTCGACGCCCATCTTCTGCAGTTCGGCATAGTGGTCGGCCAGGTCGCCCAGTTCGGTGGGGCAGACGAAGGTAAAGTCGGCCGGGTAGAAGAACACGATGGACCACTTGCCTTTCAGATCGGCCTCGGTTACTTGAACGAAGTCGCCGTTGTAGTAAGCCTGGGCGGTAAAGGGTTTGATTTCGGTGTTGATTGCAACAGCCATGTTAGCTCCTAAATGTGTCGTTAGTGGGTGTGTCTCTCGAACGGTTTCCATACTAGGCCCTGTCCTGAATCCAATAAAGTGATTATTTTCTATTGTTCTAATAGGTAATTTCTATCGCTCCTTTTTATCGCCGCCGTCGTGGCCGGCAGCCGTGCTGTCGGACTCCTGTGGGTGCCCAAGCGACGGAGCAGGCCCGGTCCGGGAGGAGGACCAAAAATGACAAAACAACCACAGATACCCGCAAGCCGGTGTTGGTTGCCTGTCACCGCCGGCTTTTTGCGAGCGCAAAAAGCCGGGAAAATCCCGGAAAACTTTTTTAAACATGTGTTTAAATGCTTGTATTTCAAGCCTTGAGGGAGAGCGGCAGGGTATTTGTCAAACCTTGGAGTTTAGTCGGGATAATATATTGCATATGAATTAAATTAACGTAATTTAATTACATTTATATTTGTCTTGGTCCAGTGGTGGTTAATGGGTTAATCCAGTAACCAAGTGATTTTTATGGGGTTTGACTTTAGTCGTAAAGCGAATTTGTAGTGTGACCTGTGTTGTATTTTTGTGAAATTGGATCTTGATCTTTTCCGGTCTATTGCGCACCTTAATAACCGTACAGCGATGCAGAGCAACAAGGAAAAGGGGCACCAATAACGGAGACACCGATACAGTGTCCGGATAACAAGCACCGGCCTTGTTGCGAAGCCAAATATAACGAGAGCATCACTGCCAATGCCGGCAAGCGGGAAGGACCCGGAGGTATTGCCGGTTTGACAGGGAAGTTTAATGCCGCTGAACAGAGCGCAAATCATACAAGAGAGGACTTGAGACCATGCCATACGCACACGACCTTGATACCCTGGCGTCATTGATCAAGCAGAATCCGAGCTGGAGCGCCATCAAACCCGAGTACGCCGCCCGCATGCGTGCCCAGAACCGGTTCAAGACCGGCCTGGACATCGCCAGGTACACCGCCAGGATCATGCGCGAAGACATGGCCGCCTACGACCAGGACTCGTCCCAGTACACCCAGTCCCTGGGGTGCTGGCACGGTTTCATCGGCCAGCAGAAACTGATCTCCATCAAGAAGCATTTCGGCAGCACCAAGCGGCGCTACCTCTACCTGTCCGGCTGGATGGTGGCGGCCCTGCGCTCCGAGTTCGGCCCGCTGCCGGATCAGTCCATGCACGAGAAGACCTCGGTGCCGGCCCTGATCGAGGAGCTCTACACCTTCCTGCGCCAGGCCGACGCCTGGGAGCTGAACCACCTGTTCCGCGCCCTGGAAGAGGCCCGGCAAGCCGGTGACGAGGCCAAGGCCAAAGAGCTTCTGAGCCAGATCGACAACCACGAAACCCATGTGGTGCCGATTGTCGCCGACATCGATGCCGGTTTCGGCAACGCCGAGGCGACCTACCTGCTGGCCAAGAAGATGATCGAAGCGGGGGCCTGCTGCATCCAGATCGAGAACCAGGTGTCCGACGAGAAGCAGTGCGGCCACCAGGATGGCAAGGTGACGGTGCCCCACGCCGACTTCCTGGCCAAGATCAACGCGGTACGCCTGGCCTTCCTGGAACTGGGGGTGGACGACGGCGTGATAGTGGCGCGCACCGACTCCCTGGGTGCCGGCCTGACCAAGCAGATCGCGGTGACCAACGAGCCGGGGGATCTGGGGGATCTGTACAACAGCTTCCTCGATGGCGACTACATCGACTCGGCCGACGACATCGACAACGGCGACGTGGTGATCAAGTCCCAGGGCAAGCTGCTCAAGGTCAAGCGCCTGGCCTCCGGCCTGTTCTGCTTCAAGCCGGGCTCCGGCGAGGATCGGGTGGTGCTGGACTGCATCACCAGCCTGCAGCACGGCGCCGACCTGCTGTGGATCGAGACCGAGAAGCCCCATATCGGCCAGATCAAGGGCATGGTGGACCGTATCCGTGAAGTGGTGCCCAATGCCAAGCTGGTGTACAACAACAGCCCGTCCTTCAACTGGACCCTGAACTTCCGCCAGCAGGTGTTCGACGCCTGGGCCGCCGAAGGCAAGGACCTGTCCGCCTACGACCGCGCCAAGCTGATGAGCGCCGACTACGACGACACCGAGCTGGGCCGCCTGGCCGATCAGTGGACGGCCAACTTCCAGCGCGACGCGGCGCGGGAAGCCGGCATCTTCCACCACCTGATCACGCTGCCGACCTACCACACCGCGGCCCTGTCCACCGACAACCTGGCCAAGGGCTACTTCGGCGACGAGGGCATGCTGGCCTATGTGGCGGGCGTACAGCGCAAGGAGATCCGCCAGGGCATCGCCACCGTCAAGCACCAGGACATGGCCGGCTCCAACATCGGCGATGACCACAAGGAGTTCTTCGCCGGCGAGGCGGCGCTGAAGGCCGGCGGCAAGGACAACACCATGGGCCAGTTCGAGAACATCTGATTGCAAAACAGGGTCAACTGAGAAAGAAAAATACCAACTAGGTCCATCTCGTTTTGGCAGCCTCCGGGCTGCCTTTTTTATTTGCCATATTCCTATACAGGTGTTAAGTAAATGCACCCATGGCCGATGCAGGGAAAGTATTGCTTCCCGGAATAAGGGGACCAAGGCTGTTGTCATCCGGCTCCATGGCAATCCAACGCAGAAGGATCTGAAACAGAATGATGCAGATAAAGAAAACGGCGCTGTCGGCCAAGCTGTTCCTGGCCACCGGCCTGATGCTGTTGCTCAGCATACTGGTGCTCAATGGGGTGGTCAGCCTCTTCCTGCAGCGCACGGCCGGTCAGGTCGGGGACGACAGTTCCCGGGTGCTGATCCGGGAAGTCAGCGAACGGCTGCAGAGCCAGGCCGCCGAGGCCGGAGCGCAGCTGGCCGGCTTTATCAACGAGAGTTTCCGCTCGCCCCTCACCCTGGCCACCATACTGGCCGAGAATGCCGTCCTGCCCGCCTTCGAACGACTCAGCCGGGAGCAGGTGGTGGCCCTGAACCGGCAGTTGCTGATGGCCAACCGGCAACTGGGTTCCAGCTACAGCCAGTTCGAGGCCAACGCCTACGACGGCGAGGACGCCCTTTTCCTCAGCGGCTACGACCATTCGGTGACCGGGGCCGGCAGCCTGGAGGTCTATGTGGTGCGCCACCAGGACGGACGCCTGGAGCAGCAGATCATCGGCGGTGCCGACGAGAAACACGATCAGAGCCGCAACGAGTTCGGGGTGCGCAACGCCGAGTGGTACCTCTGTCCCATGGAGACCGGCCGGCCCTGCCTGATGGAGCCCTACCTGTACGAGATCCAGCCCGGCTACAGCGAGCTGATGACCAGCCTGACGGTGCCCATCGTCGCCGAAGGGCGCTTTCGCGGCGTGGCGGGCTCGGACATCAACCTGCCCGCCTTTCAGCGGCAACTGGAGCAGCTGGCCGCCTCCCTCTACCAGGGGCAGGCCGAGGTGCTACTGCTCAGCAGCCAGGGTCTCATCGTGGCCTCCAGCCGCTATCCCGACAAGCTGGGGCGCCCCCTGGCGGAGGCGGCGGGAGCCGAGGAAAGCGGCCAATGGCAGGCCCTGGCCAGGGGGGAGGGCAGCCTGGTCACGGCCGAGCACCTCTACGGCAGCTACCGGCTGCAGATACCGGCGGCGGAGGCGAGCTGGTCGCTGTTGATCGGGGTTCCCCGTTCGGTGGCCCTGGCCGAGGTATCGGCCCTGCAGGCCGGGCTGGCCGCGGGAGTGGCCAGCCTGACCCGGCAGCAGTGGCTGGCCGGCGGTCTCATCATCTTGGCTGGCATCGGCGCCATGATGCTGCTGGTACGTACCATCACCCGGCCACTGCAATTGATGCGGGAGCGAATCCATGAGCTGAACAGTGCCGAGGGAGACCTGACCCGAGTCATCGACATCGATACCCACAAGGAGCTGATCGCCCTGTCCGGCGGCTTCAACGGCTTTATCGACAAGCTGCGCCAGCTGGTCGGCCGGCTCAAGCATACCGGGGCCGAGGTCGGCAGCGAGTCGGAAAACGGCGCCCGCCTGGCCAGCCGTATGCGCGAGGAGGTGGGGCGCCAGAATCGGGAGCTGGAGTCGGTGGTCACCGCCATGAACGAGATGAGCGTGGCGGCGACGGAGGTGGCCCGCTTCTCGGAGCAGGCGGCGATAGAAGCGGGCCAGGCCAACCAGGCGCTGAAGGCGACCCAGGACCGGCTGGCGGGCACGGTGGACGACATCGGCCAACTGGCCACGGAAGTACAGGAGGCGGCCGGTGCCGTCAACCAGGTGGCGGAGCGCAGCGATGCCATCAACAGCATCCTCGAGGTGATCCGCGCCATCGCCGAGCAGACCAACCTGCTGGCCCTGAACGCCGCCATCGAAGCGGCCCGGGCCGGCGAGCAGGGCCGGGGCTTCGCGGTGGTGGCCGACGAGGTGCGGGCCCTGGCGGCCAAGCCCCGCCAGTCCACCGATGACATCGCCGAACTCATCGAACGGCTCAACAGCCAGGTGGGCGCCACGGTGCGGATCATGGAGCAGGGCGCCTCCCGGGCCGGGCAGACCTCGGCCAGCTCCCGCGAGGCCTACCAGGAGCTGGCCCGGGTGGCCGGCCTTATCGAGACCATCAGCGATCATGTGACCCAGATGGCCACCTCCGCCGAGGAGCAGAGCGCGGTGTCCGGCGACATCAACCGCAACCTCACCACCCTGGGCGAGGCCGCCGCCGAGCTGGCGGAGCTGGCCGGGGAGGTGGGCGAGCACGGCCAGCGGCTGAGCGGCCTCTCCGCCGGACTGGATCAGGATCTGGGGCGGCTGAGGACCTGAGCAGGTCCTGCGACTTGTTGCCCAGGTGTTATAATTGGCGTCATATTGAGCTGCCGTTTATCGCGGCGGCTCCGTTTCCTGACTCGCCAGCGGCGATGGGAGTGACGCCATGACCAATCCCAGCAATGCCAGCACCACCACTGTGCACCAGGCCCAGTTCACCGGGGCCCATGCCCTGAGCATTCCCACCCTGAGGATATTGCAGGACGACGGTACCCTCTTTGCCGGCGCCTCGCCGCCGGTACTGGACCGGGATACGGCGCTCCACATCTACGACAGCATGGTGTTTATCCGGGTGCTCGACGAGCGCATGCTGGCGGCCCAGCGCCAGGGGCGGATCAGCTTCTACATGCAATGCCTGGGGGAGGAGGCTGCCGCCGTGGCCAGTGCCGCCGCCCTCGACAGGCACGACATGATCATGGCCCAGTACCGGGAGCAGGGGGCCCTGCGCTACCGGGGCTTCACCCTGGAGCAGTTTATGAACCAGCTGTTTTCCAACGAGCGGGATCTGGGTAAGGGGCGGCAGATGCCGGTGCACTACGGCAGCCGGGACATCCGTTTCATGACCATTTCCTCGCCCCTGGGCACCCAGATCCCCCAGGCCAGCGGCTATGCCTACGCCCAACGGCTGAAGGGGGAGAGCAACACCACCCTCTGCTATTTCGGCGAGGGCGCCGCCTCCGAGGGGGACTTCCACGCCGGCCTTAACATGGCCGCCGTGCTACGGGCGCCGGTGATCTTCTTCTGTCGCAACAACGGTTATGCCATCTCCACCCCGGCCAGCGAGCAGTTTATCGGCGACGGCATCGCCTGCCGGGCGGTGGGCTACGGCATCCAGGCCATCCGGGTGGACGGGGCCGACGCCCTGGCGGTGTACGAGGCGACCCGGCTGGCGCGCAAGCTGGCCCTGGAGCAGCAGGAGCCGGTGCTGGTCGAGGCCATCGCCTACCGCCTGGGCGCCCATTCCTCCTCCGACGATCCCAGCGGCTACCGTTCCCGGGAAGAGGAGGAACGCTGGCGCAAGCAGGATCCCATCGCCCGCTTTCGGCGCTGGTTGCTCAACCAGGGCTGGCTGGACGAGGCGGCGGATCAAATCGCCACCGACGCCCTGCGCCAGGAGGTGCTGGAGGCGGTGAAGGAGGCGGAGCAGGTGCCCAAACCCCGCCTGGACAGCCTGATAGAGGATGTCTATGCCGAGCCCCCGCCCGCCCTCAAGGCCCAGCTCGAGGCGCTAAGGGAGCATATCCGCCGCTATCCGGACGCCTATCCGGTGACCTCAGGGAGGCTCGACTAATGGCACAGATGAACATGCTGCAGGCCATCAACAACGCCCTGGATCTGGCCATGGCCCGGGACGAGAGCGTGGTCTGCTTCGGCGAGGACGTGGGCCACTTCGGTGGCGTCTTCCGCGCCACCAGCAAGCTGCAGGACAAATACGGCAAGCACCGCTGCTTCAACACACCCCTCACCGAGCAGGGCATCATCGGCTTCGCCAACGGCATGGCGGCCCGGGGGCTGAAGCCGGTGGCCGAGATCCAGTTCGCCGACTACATCTACCCGGCCTTCGATCAACTGGTCAACGAAACCGCCAAGTTCCGCTATCGCTCCGGCAACCAGTTCGACGTGGGCGGCCTGGTGCTGCGCACCCCCTACGGCGGCGGCATCGCCGGCGGCCACTACCACAGCCAGTCGCCGGAGGCCTACTTTACCCACACCCCCGGCCTGCGCCTGGTGGTGCCCCGGGATCCGGCCCAGGCCAAGGGGCTGCTGCTGGCGGCCATCAATTGCCCGGATCCGGTGTTGTTCTTCGAGCCCAAGCGACTCTATCGCGCTGCCGTGGGCGAGGTGGACGAGGACTACTACGAGCTGCCCCTGGGCCAGGCCGAGGTGGTGCAGGAGGGGAGCGATGTCACCGTGCTGGCCTGGGGCGCCCAGATGGAAGTGGTGCATAAGGCGGCGGAGCTGGCCGGGCAACAGGGCATTTCCTGCGAGCTTGTCGATCTGCGCAGCCTGGCGCCCTGGGACCTGGAGCGGGTGGCCGAGTCGGTGCTCAAGACCGGTCGCCTGGTGATCAACCACGAGGCGCCGCTCACCGGCGGCTTTGCCGGGGAAATCGCGGCCAGCATCCAGCAGCGCTGCTTCCTCTATCTCGAGAGTCCCATCGCCCGGGTCTGCGGCCTGGACACGCCCTACCCCCTGGCGCTGGAGAAGGAATACATGGCGGATCACCTCAAGACCTTCGAGGCGATAGTGCGGACGGTGAACTTCTAGGGGGCGGCATGAAACAGGATTTCTACCTGCCGGATATCGGCGAGGGCATAGTGGAATGCGAACTGGTGGAGTGGCTGGTCAGCGAAGGCGACAAGGTCGCCGAGGATCAGGCCATCTGCGACGTGATGACCGACAAGGCCCTGGTGCAGATACCGGCGGTGCATGGGGGCACCATCACCCGGCTGTACGTGGCCAAGGGCGAGATGGCGCGGGTGCATGCGCCCCTGTTCGAGATGGAAGTGGCCGGGACCAACGACGGCAAGGCGGCCAGCCAGGCATCCCCGCCGGCGCCGGGTCAGACCGCCGAGTCCGCGGCTCCCGGGCCGGAGAGCGAGGCGGGCCGTGCCCTGCGGCCGGGCCCGGTACAGAAGGTGTCCTACCCCACCTCGGGCCGGAGAGCGAGGCGGGCCGTGCCCTGCGGCCGGGCCCGGTCCAGAGTGTCACCTACCCCGCCTGGGCGAGGACGTGGGCCAAGGCCAACCCCGCG
>NZ_NMUO01000023.1 GCF_002237365.1 Zobellella denitrificans | reverse complement strand
GCTCTGGCGCCAGCCTTTCAACCAGCTCGGCCTGTTGCTCGAGCCCGACGGCCAGGGACGCCGGCGCCTGAGCGTCCGGGCCGAGCAGGCCGAAGGCGAGGTGTGGTGGGGCGGTGAAGGCCCGGTCCGGGCCGAGCTGGCACGGTTGTGGCTGAACCCGGCGCCAGGTGACGAGCGGCTGGGCCGGCAGGCCGACGGCATCAGCCCGGGACAACTGCCGGCGCTTGAGGTCGACTGCCGGGACTGCCGCTGGCGCGAGTTGGCCCTGGGCCGGCTGAGCTTCCGGCTCGAGCCTCTGTCCGGGCAGAACGGGGTGCAGTTGCACGAGCTGAGCCTGGAGGGCCCGCTGTTGCAGGCCAGTGCCCATGGCCAGTGGCTGCAGCACCAGAGCGGTAACCTGAGCCGGCTGGAATGGCAGGGGGCGACGCCCTCCCTGCAGCGGCTGTGGCAGGGGCTGGGCCTGGACTCCCCTTTCAGCGAGACCCGGGCCAGCCTGGCTGGGCAACTGCGCTGGCTGGATCTGCCCTGGCGCCCGGACCGGGCCAGCCTGAGCGGCAGCCTTCAGGCCGAGACCGGGGCCGGGGTATTGACCGAACTGAGCGACAAGGGGGCCGGCCTGCTGTCGGTGCTCAGCATGGAGTCGGTGCTGCGCCGGCTGCGCCTGGATTTCCGCGATGTGTTCGAGCAGGGATTCTACTTCGATCGCATCAGTGCCAGCGCCGAGCTGCGGGACGGGGTGCTGCACAACGAGGATTTGCTGCTGAACGGGGCGGCCGGCGATTTGCGTGGCCGGGGGCGGGTCGACCTGGTGGCGGAGGAGCTGGACTACCGGCTCGATTTCACCCCCAACCTGACCGGCAACCTGCCGGTGCTGGCGGCCTTCGCGGTCACCCCCGTCACCGGTCTTTACGTCTTTGCCCTGTCCAAGGTGCTGGGTCCCGTGGTAGATGTATTCACTCGTATCCGTTATCGGGTCAGCGGTTCCCTGGCCCAGCCGCAAATCCAGGAGCTGGGACGGGAGCAGGAGCGCATGGAGCTGCCTGGCAATGGCGAATAATGAAGAATAAGGAGAACACCATGGAACTGGTGGCGATACAATTGAATGCCGGTCCCGAGTGGCCGGCCAACCAGGCCAGGCTGGAAACACTGCTGCGGCAACTGCCGCCGAGCCGCCCGCTCCTGGTGCAACTGCCGGAAAACGCCGTGGTGTTCGGCGGTCGGGAAGCGGCCTGGCAAGTGGCGGAACCCCTGGGCGCGGGGCCGGTGCAGGAGACCTTTTCCCGCTGGGCCCGTGAGCTGGGGATCTGGCTGGTGGTGGGCTCCATACCGACCCGGATCGAGGGCAGCGACAAGCTGCACTCCACCAGCCTGGTCTATAACGATAAAGGGGAGCGGGTGGGCCACTACCACAAGGTGCACCTGTTCGACGTGGAGGTGGCCGATGGCCACGGCCGTTATCAGGAGTCGGCCACCTATGCCTCCGGCGATGCGCTGTGCCTGATCGACAGCCCCTTCGGCCGCCTGGGGCTGTCCATCTGCTATGATGTGCGCTTTCCCGAGTTGTACCGGGCCCTGCGCGAACAGGGCGCCGAGATCCTGATGGTGCCCGCGGCCTTTACCCGGGTCACCGGCCAGGCCCACTGGCTGCCCCTGCTGCAGGCCAGGGCCATCGAGAACCAGTGCTATGTGCTGGCGGCGGCCCAGTACGGGGAGCACAGCGGCGGCCGCCAGACCTGGGGGCACTCCCTGATCCTGGACCCCTGGGGGGAAATCCAGGCCTGCCTGCCCAAGGGCGAAGGACTGATCGTCGCCCCCCTGGACCCGCAACGGCTGGCCAGGATCCGCAGCCAGATGCCGGTGGCCCAACATGCCCGCCTGAGCGCGGTTTGGAGAAACAAAGCATGAGTATTGAACAGATCAACCGCAACCTGCTGGCCCCCAACGACCTGGACATGGCTCTGCTGGATGCCCAGCTGGCTCGCTTGTGCCGGCACCAGATCGACTTTGCCGATCTTTACTTCCAGAACAGTGTGCACGAGTCCTGGGTGCTGGAAGACGGCATCGTCAAGGACGGCAGCTACAACATCGAGCAAGGCGTGGGAGTCAGGGCCGTCAGCGGCGAGAAGACCGGGTTTGCCTATTCGGACGAGCTGACCGCCGCCGCCCTGAGCCAGGCGGTGAGTGCCGCCCGCGGCATCGCCGAGCACGGTGGCGACGGTCGTTTCCAGATTGGCCGGGAGCAGCCGGTGACGGCCCGCTACCTGGGGCTCAATCCCCTCGACAGCCTGGGGCGGGAGCAGAAGATCGCCCTGTTGCAGCAGATGGACGCCTTCGCCCGCAGCCTGGATCCGGCGGTGACCCAGGTGATCGCCTCCATCTCGGGGGTCTACGAGGAGATACTGGTGCTGGCCACCGACGGCACCCTGGCCACGGATCTGCGGCCCCTGGTGCGGCTCAACTGCTCGGTGCTGGCGGAACGCAACGGCCGGCGGGAGCGGGGTGGCAGCGGTGGCGGCGGCCGGGTCGGCTACGACTATTTTCTGGAGGAGGTGGACGGTCAGCCCCGCGCCCTGGGCTATGTGAAGGAGGCGGTGCGCCAGGCTCTGGTCAACCTGGAGGCGGTGGACGCCCCCGCCGGCACCATGCCGGTGGTGCTGGGCGCCGGCTGGCCCGGGGTGCTGCTGCACGAGGCGGTGGGCCACGGCCTGGAAGGGGACTTCAACCGCAAGGGCTCCTCCGCCTATGCCGGCCGCATCGGGGAGCGGGTGGCCTCGCCGCTGTGCACCATAGTGGACGACGGCACCCTGGCCAACCGGCGGGGCTCGCTCTCCATCGACGACGAGGGCACCGCCAGCGGCTACAACGTGCTGATCGAGAACGGCATCCTCAAGGGCTACATGCAGGACAAGCTCAACGCCCGGCTGATGAAGATGGCGCCCACCGGCAACGGCCGGCGCGAATCCTATGCCCACCTGCCGATGCCGCGCATGACCAACACCTACATGCTGCCCGGCGAGACACCACCGGAAGAGATCATCAAGAGTGTGAAGAAGGGCATCTATGCGCCCAATTTCGGCGGCGGTCAGGTCGACATCACCTCCGGGCGCTTCGTGTTCTCCGCCTCTGAAGCCTATCTGATCGAGGACGGCAAACTGACCGCCCCGATCAAGGGCGCGACCCTGATCGGCAACGGCCCCGAGGCCATGAGCCAGGTGTCCATGGTGGGCAATGATCTGGCCCTGGATACCGGGGTTGGCGTCTGCGGCAAGGACGGCCAGAGCGTGCCGGTGGGGGTGGGGCAGCCGACCCTCAAGCTGGACCGGATGACCGTCGGGGGCACCCAGTAACCGGGCTGGTTAATTGTTAACCAGTGGTGAAAAGCCTTTTTCTGTGCGATTCGGGCGGGGGCAAGGGTCTAATCATTGTTGCCGCAGGTGCGGCAGCGGAATGGGAGGCCATAAAGATGAAAACCTTGCTATCGATAGCCTTTGCCTCTGTTCTTGGGTTGATGTTGATGCCGGCGCAGGCCGGAGTAGTGCTGGATATGCAGCAGCCCGTAGTGCAGGAAATGGCAACAAGGGGCGACGGTGTAGATAACCGTGAATGTGCAATACAGAAACGAATGGGTAAAAAACCGGCGGATATGTGTTTCTAGGCGCTGATGTTACCCGGTAACGTTCAACGGGAGCCGCGGCTCCCGTTGTGTTGTTCAGGGTTCCAGCTGCTGCTTGAGGTACTGGAACAGTTCCCGGTAGGCCTTGGGCGGTAGCCCGGCGGCCAGTTCCTTCCGGCCCTGGCGTGCCAGCTGGCGCAGTTTCTGCCTATCCAGCTCCCGGTATTCCGCCAGCAGGGCATCCACGCCCTTGTCCCCTTCCTTGATCAGCCGGTCCCGCCACAGCTCCAGCTTGTGGAAATGGGCATTGGCCACGGCGCTCTTGTGGTCGAAGGCGGCCAGGGCCTCCTGAATGGCGGACACGTCCCGGCTGCGCATCAGCTTGCCGATAAACTGCAGGTGCCGGCGCAGGGCTTCCCGCTTATTGCCGAGCCTGTGTGCCAGGGCGATGGCGTCCTGCAGTTCTTCGTCCAGGGGTACCTTGGCCAGCTCGCTGGGTTTGAGTTTAACCAGGGACTCGCCCAGTTGCTGCAGGGCGTGGCTTTCCCGCTTCATTTCGCTCTTGCTGACCCATTCGATCTCGTCGTCGTGATCGGGGTGCTCGTCGTGGTGGCGCATGGCGTTTCCGTTTCAACAAAGATTTACATATATAGTACCAGCTTCTCCCAAGGGGCGCAGGGGTCTGTTATGCTAACTCCAAACAGAGCCAGCGATTTCATTATGACCCCCGAAGAGATTCAAACCGAACAGAGCCAGCTCGAACTGGCGGTAGAGCAAGCCCTGGATGCGGCCAAGCGGCTCGGGGCCGAGTCGGCGGAAGTATCCATCAGCAAGCAGACCGGCCTGTCGGTCAATACCCGCAACGGCGAGCTGGAAAACATCGAGTTCAACAAGGACGGCGCCCTCGGCATCGCCGTTTACCGGGGCGGCCGCAAGGGCTCGGCCTCCACTTCGGACCTGCGTCCCGACGCCATCGCCCGCACCGTGGCGGCGGCCCTGGATATCTCCCGCTACACCACGGCCGATCCCTTCGCCGGCATCGCCGAGGCCGCGGAACTGGCCTGGGACGCTCCGGAGCTGGCGCTGTGCTTTCCCCATCCCCTGGAACCGGCGGACGGCATCGAGCTGGCGCTGCGCTGCGAGCAGCATGCCCTGGGCCGGGACAGCCGCATCAAGCAGTCGGACGGCGCCAGTTTTTCCAGCAACCTCGGCATCAAGGTGTACGGCAACAGCCATGGCTTCGTCAAAGGCTATGCGGGCAGCCGCTTCGGCCTGAGCTGCGTGCTGATCGGCGAGCAGGACGGCGACATGCAGCGCGAGTACGGCTACACCTCGGCGCGCAGCTTCGAGGATCTCTGGACCCCGGAACGGGTGGCGGACGAGGCGGTCAGCCGCACCCTGGGCCGGCTGGGCGGGCGCAAAATCGGCACCACCCAGGCGCCGGTGCTGTTCCATCCGGACGTGGCCTCGGGCCTGTTCGGCCACCTGGTGATGGGGATCAGCGGCGGCAACCTTTACCGCAAGTCCTCCTTTTTGCTCGATGCCCTGGGCACTCGCATCTTCCCGGACTGGCTCGACATCCACGAGCAGCCGCACCTGGACAAGGGCCTGGCCAGTGCTCCCTTCGACAACGAGGGCGTACGCACCCACGACCGTCATATCATCGAAGGGGGCGAACTCAAGAGCTACCTGCTGACCAGCTACTCGGCGCGCAAGCTGGGGCTGCCGCTCACCGGCCACGCCGGCGGCATCCACAACTGGCGGGTGTCGAGCAGCGGCCAGAGCCTGGAGCAACTGCTTAAGCTGATGGGCACCGGCCTGCTGGTGACCGAGATGATGGGCCAGGGGGTCAATATCGTCACCGGCGACTATTCCCGCGGCGCCGCCGGCTTCTGGGTGGAGAACGGCGAAATCGCCTACCCGGTGGAGGAGATCACCATCGCCGGCAACCTGAAGCAGATGTTTGCCGGTATCCAGGCCATCGGCACCGACGTGGAAACCCGCTCCAGCCTGCAGACCGGCTCGGTGCTGGTCGACAACATGAAGATCGCAGGGCAGTAAAGAAAGCCGGAAGCGAGAAGCTGGAAGCTATAAGAAAGGGCCTATGCGGCCCTTTGTCGTCCCTATTGCCCGCAGCTGCCTGCTGGTATCACCCTCAGATGGCATCGGGGCTGGAAAGAGGCTACAGGGATCGCCTCCGCCGACCGTCACCTGCCAGGGGGCGCGAAGCGCCTTGCTCCGCCGCCAGCATCGCGAAGCGATGATACGGCGGTTTCCGCGACATTCGGCAGGTGCGAGCCTACATGGACGTACTTGCGGCGTGTCGGCGGAGGTGGCCCTGTTGCCTCTTCTCTACGTCAAATCAGGCAGCCAGACCTTGTGACTAAAAGCCAGGCTTCCAGCATCCAGCTTTAGTTCAGCAGGATCAGCGTCGCAAGGCCCAGAAACGACAGCAGGCCGACGATATCGGTGATGGTGGTCAGGGCCATGGAGCCGGCCAGGGCCGGGTCTATGTTGAGCTTGCGCATGGCCAGGGGGATCATGGCGCCGGCCATGCCCGCCACCGACAGGTTGATGAACATGGCCGCCGCTATCACCAGGCCTATCTGCCAGCTGTCTTTCCACAGGCTGACCACCACCGCTATCATCAGCGCCCACAGCATGCCGTTGATCAACCCCACCATGGCCTCCTTGGTCAGCAGCCAGCGGGCGTTGCTGTCGCCGATGTGGCCCACCGCCATGCCGCGGATCACCAGGGCCAGGGTCTGGTTGCCGGCGATGCCGCCCATGGACGGCACTATGGTCATCAGGATGGCCAGGGTGGCCAGCTGGTCCAGGGTGGCCTCGAACATGTTGGACACGCTGGCGGCGGCCAGGGCGGTGCCCAGGTTGACGGTCAGCCAGACCGAACGGCGGCGGGCGCTGGTCAGCACGGGCGCGAAGGTGTCTTCATCGTCGGCCATCTTGGCCATGCCCATCATGGAGTGTTCCCCTTCCTCCCGGATGATGTCCACCACGTCGTCGATGGTGATGCGGCCCAGCAGGCGGCGTTCCTCGTCCACCACCGGCGCCGACAGCCAGTCGTGGCGTTCGAACAGGTTGGCCACCTCGGTGTCGGACATGGTCAGCGGAATGGCTTCCACCGAGGTGTCCATCACTTCCGCCACGGTGGCGGTGGGCGCCTGCACCACCAGGCTGGCCAGGGGCATGTCCCCCAGCAGGCGGTTGTGCTGATCCACCACATAGAGGGTATCGGTGCCGTCGGGCAGTTCGCTGTGGCGGCGCAGGTAGCGCAGTACCACGTCGATGGTCACGTCCGGGCGCAGGGTGATGAACTCGGTGTTCATCAGCGAGCCGGCGGTGTCTTCCGCATAGGACAGGGCCTGCTCGGCCCGCTGCCGGTCCTGCTCGTCCATCCGGTCCAGCACCTGGCTGAACAGCTGCTCGGGCAGATCCCGCAGCACATAGGCCAGATCGTCCGACTCCATGTCCTCCAGGGCGATGGCCAGCTTGTCCGGATCCATCAGCCGGATGATGCCGTCCCGCACTTCTTCCGACAGCTCTTCCAGGATCTCGCCGTAGTCGTCGGGATCGATCAGCTGCCACAGTACCTTGCGGCTGGGGGAGGGGGAGGATTCGAGCAGCCAGGCCACGTCGCCCGGGCGCATCTGCTGCAGCATGCGCCGTACGTGCACGAACATGCCGCTGTTCAGCGCCTGGGTGATGCTGTCCAGCTGATCCGGTGTCCTGGGGTGGTCTAATGGCTCGGTCATCCGGGCTCCGGGGCGAGGGGAGGAGGGGGTTATTCGGATTCGTTGAAGCGGTCGGCCACCAGCCGGGCCACGGCCTCCATCGCCGCCTCCGCGTCCGGGCCTTCGGCCACCACCCGGATGGCGTGACCCTGGGCGGTCTCCAGCATCAGCAGGCCCATGACGCTGTTGGCCGGCGCCTGTTTGTCCTGGTTGCAGACGGTGACGGTGGCGTCGAACTGCTGCGTCAGTTGCACCAGCTGGATGGCGGCCCGGGCGTGCAGCCCCAGCTTGTTGACGATTTCCAGATCCCGTTCAATTCTCGGCATTGCGTTTTTCCAGTGTTCTGTGTCGAAGTTGCACACTCTTGCCCATCTGCCGGAATACCCGGGCCAGCTGTTCGGCGAGGAACACCGAGCGGTGCTGGCCGCCGGTACAGCCGATGGCCACGGTGACGTAGCTGCGGTTGTTGCGCTCCAGGTGCGGCATCCAGGTGATCAGCAGGTTTTCTATCTGCCACAGGTATTTCATCACCTCGGGCTGGCCGGCCAGGTAGTCGGCCACCGGCTCGTCGCGGCCGGTGAAGGGGCGAAGCTCGGCAATCCAGTGGGGATTGGGCAGGAAGCGGGCGTCGAACACGAAGTCGGCGTCCTTGGACACCCCGTACTTGTAGCCGAAGGATTCGAACACCCAGTTCAGCTCCTTTTCCTTCTTGCCGAGGATGCGCTCGCGGATGATCTCGCTCAGATCGTGGATGCTTAAGGCCGAGGTATCGATGCGCAGATCCGCGTCCGAGGACAGGGGCGCCAGCAGGTGGGTCTCCTCCCGGATGGCCTCGTCCAGGGTCAGGCTGTGGCGGGACAGGGGGTGCAGCCGGCGAGTGTCGCCGAAACGGCGGATCAGCGCCGCGTTGTCGGCATCGATAAAGATGCTGGAGAGGGAAACGCCTTCCATGGCCCTGACTTCGGCCAGGCAGGCTTCCAGTTTGTCGGGGCTGTCGGGCAGGTTGCGCACGTCGATGCTGACCGCCACCTCGCCCGGCCTGTGCCGGCGCATCTGCACCAGATCCGGCAGCAGTTCGACGGGCAGGTTGTCGACGCAGTAATAGCCCAGGTCCTCGAGTACCCGCAGGGCCACGGTTTTACCCGAGCCGGAGCGACCGCTGACGATCACCAGTTGCATGGCGCTTGTCCTCAGGCGGAGATCATGATCTGATAGAGTTCGTCATCGCTGCCGGCCTGGCGCAACTGCTTGCATACCTGCTTGTTGCTGAGCTTTTCGGCGATCAATGACAGTGTCTTGAGGTGCTGTTTGCACTCCTGCTCGGGGACCAGCAGGGCAAAAACCAGGCCGACCGGCTGGTTGTCGATGGCATCGAACTCCACCGGCTCGGCGAAAGTGAGTAATACGGCGGTCGCCTTGTTGTCATCGCTGATACGGCCGTGGGGAATGGCGATGCCATTGCCGATGCCGGTGCTGCCCATCTTTTCCCGGGCCAGCAGGCAATCGAACAGCTGCTGGCTGCTGATGTTCAGGTGCTGGGCGGCCAGCTCGCTGATGATTTCCAGGGCACGTTTCTTGCTCGTGCAGGGAACTGCACTGCGGGTGCAGTCCCTGCTCAGTATGTCGGCGACTTCCATGGTTATTTTTGCTTGAGCTTCTCTTTGTGTTTGATGATCTGGCGATCCAGCTTGTCGATCAAGCCGTCGATGGCCGCATACATGTCTTCGTGCTGGGAGTTGGCGAAGACTTCGCCGCCGCTGACGTTCAGCTTGGCTTCGGCGATCTGCTGCAGTTTTTCCACGTTGAGGATGACGTGCGCATTGGTAATGTGGTCGAAGTGACGCTCCAGCTTGGAAAATTTGCTGTTCACATAGTCACGCAGTGAGTCTGTGATTTCCACATGGTGTCCAGTCAGGTTTATTTGCATAACGTCTTCCTTCTTGGTCTGCCTTTAAACCAGGCGTTTACGCTGATTGGAAGGGGGGATGGCCAGTGACTCCCTGTACTTGGCGATGGTCCGCCTGGCCACCTGTATCCCCTGTTCGGCCAGCAACTGGGCGATCTTGCTGTCGCTCAGCGGCTTGGCCGGGTTTTCCGCCCCGACCAGTTTCTTGATCAGGGCGCGAATCGCCGTCGAGGAGCACTCCCCGCCGTCGTCGGTTCCCACGTGGCTGGAGAAAAAATACTTCAGCTCGAACACCCCCCGGGGGGTGTGCAGGAACTTCTGGGTGGTCACCCGCGAGATGGTGGACTCGTGCATTTCCACCGCCTCGGCCACATGGTTCAGCACCATGGGCTTCATGGCTTCCTCGCCATACTCAAAGAATGCCTGTTGTTGCTCGACAATACAATTGGCAACCTTGAGCAGGGTCTCATTTCGGCTTTCCAGGCTCTTGAGAAACCACTTGGCGTCCTGCAGGTGGTTGCGGATGAACTGGCCGTCCTCGCTGTTGCGCGGCTGCCGGGCCATGGCGGCATAGGTCTGGTTGAGGCGGACCTTGGGCATGGCCTCGGGGTTGAGCTCCGCCACCCAGGCGCCGTTGCGCTTGGTTACCACCACGTCCGGGATCACGTATTCGGAACTGCTCTGGATGACGGTGTGGCCGGGCCTGGGCTCCAGCTGCTGGATCAGCGCCAGCACCTCCTTGAGTTCCTCCTCCTTGAGCCTGGCCTTGCGCTGCAGGGTGCGGTAGTCCCGGTTGCCGAGCAGATCCATGTGCTGGTTGATCACCTCCCGGGCCTGCTGCAGCCAGGGGGTCTCGGGCGGGAACTGCTCCAGCTGGATGCGCAGGCATTCCTGGACGTTGCGGGCCGCCACCCCGATGGGATCGAAGTGCTGGATGCGCTTGAGCACCGCTTCCACCTCGTCCGCCTCGATCTCCAGCTCGTCGCCGGCCACCGCCTCCAGGATATCGGGGACGTCTATGGTGAGGTAACCGGCCTCGTCGATGGCATCGATGATGGCCAGGGCGATGGCCTGGTCGGTATCGCTGAAGGGGGTGAGGCGCATCTGCCACAGCAGGTAGTCCTGCAGGGTTTCGGTGGTCTCGCCCTGGTAGACGGTGTCCTCGGCGCCTTCGGGCAGGCCGCCGCCGGCGCCCGGGGAAGCGGTATAAAGCTCCTCCCAGTTGGTGTCCATGGGCAGGTCATCGGACAGCTGGCTCTGCTCCATGGCGGTGTCGGCGGCCAGCTGTTCTTCGTGGCGGGGCTCGGCCACATCGATGCTTTCCGGCTCATCCTGCTCCAGTAACGGATTGCTCTCCAGGGCTTGCTGGATCTCCTGCTGCAGTTCCAGGCTGGAAAGTTGCAGCAGGCGGATCGCCTGCTGCAACTGGGGCGTCATGGTCAGCTGCTGGCCCAAACGTAACTGAAGAGTTGGCTTCATCTTTTAAAAAAGTCCTTCTATATCGACCGCACTGTCATGATGCGGGGCCTGCTCAGAGGCTGAATTGTTCACCCAGATAGACTTTCTTGACCTGCTCGTCGGCGAGGATCTCGGCCGGGGTGCCGGCGGCGATGCGGTGGCCGTGGCTGACGATATAGGCCCGTTCGCACACATCCAGGGTTTCCCGTACATTGTGATCGGTAATTAGCACGCCGAGGCCCCGATCGCGCAGGTGCAGTATGATTTTCTTGATGTCGATCACCGAAATCGGATCCACCCCGGCGAACGGCTCGTCCAGCAGGATGAAGCGGGGGTCGGCCGCCAGGGCCCGGGCGATCTCCACCCGCCGCCGCTCGCCGCCGGACAGGCTCATCCCCAGGCTGTCGCGGATATGGGTAATATTAAACTCTTCCAGCAATTGCTCCATTTTCTCGCCGCGGCCGGCGGCGTCCAGATCCTTGCGGGTTTCCAGCACCGCCATCAGGTTGTCGGCCACGCTCAGGCGACGAAAGATCGAGGCCTCCTGGGGCAGGTAGCCGATGCCGGCCCGGGCCCGCAGGTGCATGGGCTGGAGGCTGATGTCCTGGTCGTCGATGGTGATGCTGCCCGCGTCCCGCTGCACCAGCCCCACTATCATGTAGAAGGAGGTGGTCTTGCCGGCGCCGTTGGGGCCGAGCAGGCCGACGATCTGACCGGTGTTGACGGTCAGGCTGACGTCGGCGACCACCTGGCGTCCCTTGTAGCTTTTCTGCAGGCCCCGTGCTTTCAGTGTCGCCATGGTTCAGTCCTGGCCCTGCTCGTTCAGGTTCTGCAACTGCTCGGGCAGGAAGATGGTGGTCACCCTGTCCTGGCCACCCTGGCTTTCCGCCTCCATCTGCTCCCGGTCGATGTGGTAGCGGATGCGGTAGCCGGTGACGATGTTGTCGTTCTGGGTAAGCTTGGCATCCTGCAGCAGGGTGATGGTGCGGGCGCGGATGTCGTAGTGGATCTCCCGGGCCTCGGCGTGCACCGGCTGGCCGTTGTCCAGGATCTGCTGGTAGGTGGCCGGGCTGCCCTGGGCGGTCATCGACTGCAGGCCCTGTTCGGTGCGGATCACCACCAGGCGGTCGGCACGCACGTCTATGGTGCCCTGCTTGACCACCACCCGGTCGCTGAAGGTGACCTTGTTCTCGGCCAGTTCCACCAGCTGGCGGCCGGCGTCTATGGTCACCGGCTGGCGGAAGTCCGACTCCCTGGCCTCGGCCAGGCCCAGGCCCAGGGCCAGCAGGCCGCCCATGCTAAGGATTGAAGTAAGTTGCCCGGGTTTCATGCAGTAGTTCCACCGTTTGTTGATCAAGGATGCCCAGCAGGCCCTGGCCCTGGGCCTGGTAGTGCGGGCTGCTCAGCTGGACGTCCCGGTTGGAGCGCAGCTGGTTGTTGATGAAGTCCAGTTCCAGGTATTCGGTGGTCAGGGTTTCCACCAGGGCATCCGGAAGCAGCCCCCGGCCGACCACGTTGCCGACCATCACCGCGTTGTCGCCGGTGTTGATGATGCCTTCATCCCCCTGCAACCGCCACTGGGGCTGGCCGTCGGGCGAATAGAGCAAGATAACAGGTTTTTCCATCAGGGTCATGGACAGCGGGTCGTAGTACTCGGCGTAGTCCGCTTCCAGCCCCCGGTAGGGCAGCCCGAGCCGGTTGTACTGGATGCTGGCCAGCCCCCGGGCCACGAAATCCGGCTGGTAATCCTGTTCGCCGAGCGGGCCCGGGCCCGCGGGTCTGAGCCACTGCCAGGCGATCAGGGCGGCGAGGAAGAGGCCGCCGAACAGCCAGCTCTGGCGGCTCATAGGCTCATACCCCTGGCGTTGGCCAGTTCGCCGCGGGCTTCCAGGATCAGATCGCAAACTTCGCGCACGGCGCCATGGCCGCCATGGATGCGGGTGACGTAGTCGGCGCCCCGCAGCACCAGGGGATGGGCGTCACAGACCGCCACGCCCAGGCCGCAATCGCGCATCACCGGCAGATCGACCACGTCGTCGCCGATATAGGCCACCTGTTCCGGCGCGAGCTTGAGGGTGTCGAGCAGGGCCTTGTAGCTGTGCATCTTGTCGCCCTGGCCCTGGTAGACGTGGCGCACCCCGAGGGAGGCCATGCGCTCGCTGACGATGCGCGAGTCCCGCCCGGTGATCACCGCCACCTGGATGCCGGCGTTGAGCAGCGCCTTGATGCCGAAGCCGTCCTTGGTGCAGAAGCTCTTGTATTCCTCGCCCTGGTTGCCCAGGTAGATCATGCCGTCGGACAGCACCCCGTCCACGTCGCAGATCAGCAGGCGGATCCCGGCCAGCCGCTGCCAGACGGCGTCGGCGACGGGACCGTAAAGGCTCTGTTGCTCCATCAGATCACCCCCGCCCGTAACAGGTCATGCATGTTGAAGGCACCCACCGGCCGGTTTTCTTCGTCCACCACCAGCAGGCCGCTGATTTTTTTCTCTTCCATCAGTTTGACCGCTTCGGCCGCCAGCATCTGGGCCCTGGCGGTGGTGCAGCGGCGGGTCATGACCTGCTCTATGGTGGTGTGGTGCACATCTATCTTGTGATCCAGGGTGCGGCGCAGGTCACCGTCAGTATAGATGCCGACCAGTCGCTCCTGCTCGTCGACCACGGCGGTGAAGCCGAGCCCGGTGCGGCCGATCTCCAGCAGCGCCTCGATGATCAGGGTATGGGGGCGAACCCTGGGCACCCGGTCGTCCTTGTGCATCAGGTCGCCGACCCGCAGCAGCAGGCGCTTGCCCAGGGCGCCGCCGGGGTGGCTCAGGGCGAAGTCGTCGGCGGTGAAGCCCCGGGCTTCGAGCAGGGCCACCGCCAGGGCATCGCCCATCACCAGGGCGGCGGTGGTGCTGGCGGTGGGGGCCAGGCCGAGCGGGCAGGCTTCCTGCTCCACCCGGGTGCACAGGTGCACGTCGGCCTCCCGCGCCATGGTGGAGCCGGGATTGCCGGTCAGGCAGATGAGCTTGAGGCCGCGGCGCTTGAGCACCGGCAGCAGGGACAGGATCTCGTCGCTTTCGCCGGAATTGGACAGGGCCAGTACCACGTCGCCCTGGCCTATCATGCCCAGGTCGCCATGACTGGCCTCGCCGGGATGGACGAAAAAGGCCGGGGTGCCGGTACTGGCCAGGGTGGCGGCAATCTTGTTGGCGATATGCCCCGACTTGCCCATGCCGGTAACGATGACCTTGCCCTGGCAGCGAAACATCAGCCGGCAGGCGGCATCGAAATCCTGATCAAGATATTGATAAAGGCCGTCGATGGCCGCCTTTTCAATATCCAGCACGCGACGGGCGGTTTTACGGTAATCAAATTCGGCTGACATAGCTCTCTCCACACCTTAGGCGGCGCCATTATAGAAAAGCTCGGGCCGATAAGCGACTGGTGCGGCGAGGATTCTGGCCCCCTGGCGGCCTGGCCGGCCCTTCCCGGACAGGGGGTGGCGCAGTTCCCCAGGAAAAAGCGCCGGCTCGGTTGCCCATCCCTCGGGGAACCCATACAATTCTTTCTTTTTTTCGGGGGATCAGTTTGAGCCAGAGCCTTGTCGAGATACGGGATCTTTGTTTCAGCCATGGAGAGCGCACCCTGTACGAGCGGATCAGCCTGCGGATCCCGCGCGGCAAGATCACCGCCATCATGGGACCGAGCGGCATCGGCAAGACCACGCTGCTGCGCCTGATCGGTGGCCAGATCAAACCCGACAGCGGCGAGGTGCTGTTCGACGGCGAGTCCATTCCGTCCCTGAGCCGCTCCCGGCTGTACCGGGTACGCCGGCGTATGGGCATGCTGTTCCAGAGCGGGGCCCTGTTCACCGGCCTGTCGGTGTTCGATAACGTGGCCTTTCCGCTGCGTGAGCACAGCGGCCTGCCCGAGGCCATCATCCGTACCCTGGTGCTGATGAAGCTGGAGGCGGTGGGGCTGCGCGGCGCGGCGCGCCTGTATCCGGCCGAACTGTCCGGCGGCATGGCCCGGCGGGCCGCCCTGGCCCGGGCCATCGCCCTGGATCCGGACCTCATCATGTACGACGAGCCTTTCGCCGGTCAGGATCCCATCAGCATGGGCGTGCTGGTCAAGCTGATCTCGGAGCTGAACAAGGCCCAGGGGCTGACTTCCATCATCGTCACCCACGACGTGGACGAAGTGATGAGCATCGCCGACTACGCCTATATCATCGCCAACCGGCAGGTGGTCGCGGCGGGCACGCCGGCCGAGCTGCAGCAACACCGGGACCCCCAGGTTGTCCAGTTTTTGCAAGGCCAGGCGGACGGGCCCGTTCCTTTTCACTACCCGGCCCCCTCATTCAGAGAGTCGTTGAAGCTATGTTGATTGAATTGATCGGGCGGCTGGGGCAGCAGGGCGTGACCGCCGTGACCGCCCTGGGGCGGGCCGGCTTTATGCTGTTGCATGCCCTGCTGGGCCGTCCCCAGCCGAAGAAGCATTTTCCGCTGCTGGTGCAGCAACTGCAGGTGGTGGGCGTGCAGTCGGTGGCCATTATCCTGGTGTCCGGCCTCTTCATCGGCATGGTGCTGGCCCTGCAGGGCTACAACGTGCTGGTGGACTTCGGTGCCGAGGGCAGCCTGGGGCCCCTGGTGTCGCTGTCGTTGCTGCGCGAGCTGGGCCCGGTGGTGACCGCCCTGCTGTTCGCCGGCCGGGCCGGTTCGGCCCTGACCGCGGAGCTGGGGCTGATGAAGGCCACCGAGCAGCTCTCCAGCCTGGAAATGATGGGCATAGATCCCCTGCGGCGGGTGGTGGCACCGCGCTTCTGGGCCGGTTTCATCAGCATGCCGCTGCTGGCCTTCATGTTCAGCATCGTCGGCATCTGGGGCGCCAAGCTGGTGGGTGTCGACTGGCTGGGGGTGGACGAGGGCGGTTTCTGGTCGGCCATGCAGGCCGCGGTGGACTGGCAGGAAGACATCATGCAGGGCTTTGTCAAGAGCCTGGTGTTCGCCCTGGTGGTGACCTGGATTGCCCTGTTCAACGGTTTCGATGCCCGTCCCACGGCGGCGGGCATCAGTCAAGCGACCACCAAGACAGTGGTGCATTCATCTTTGGCGGTGCTGGGGCTCGATTTCGTGCTGACCGCCGTCATGTTCGGGTAGACAATAATGAAATACAGCAAACTGGAATTCAGCGTCGGCTGCTTTATGCTGGCCGGGATAGGTGCCCTGCTGCTGCTGGCGTTCAAGGTGGCAGGGGTGAGCCTCAACCACCAGGGGGAAACCTATACCCTCTATGCCAAATTCGATAATATCGGCGGCCTCAAGGTCCGCTCTCCGGTCAAGGTGGGCGGCGTGGTGGTGGGCCGGGTCAGCCAGATTGGCCTGGATCCCCGGGATCAGGTGCCGGTGGTGACCCTGGTGCTGAACAGGGAGGCCGGCGAATTCGCCGAGAGCAGCACCGCCTCCATCCTCACTTCCGGGCTGCTGGGCGAGCAGTACCTGGGGCTGAACCCCGGTTTTGCCGACGAGGAGATGGGCATCGGCATGCTGCGGGACGGCGACACCATAGCCCATACCCAGTCGGCGCTGGTGCTGGAAGAGCTGATCGGCAAGTTTATCTATTCCATCGGTAACAACTGATCCGTGGGACAATCCTGAGGAGTGATGATGAAGAAGATACTGATTTCCTGGCTGCTGGCCCTGGGCACCCTGTGGGCCCCCCTGACCGCCTCGGCCACCTTTTCCGACCCCTACACCCTGATGAGCGAAGTGGCCCAGAACACCTTCGATCGCCTTAACCGGGAGCAGGCCCAGATCAAGGCCAATCCCGAGCACCTGCGCACCATAGTGCGGGAGGAGATGCTGCCGGCGGTGGACGTACGCTTTTCCGCCTTCCGGGTGATCGGCAACCAGCTCAACAACACCACCCCGGAGCAACGCGAGCGCTTCGTGGACGCCTTCAGCGACTACCTGGTGGTGACCTATGCGGACGCCCTGGCGGCCTATAACGACCAGACCCTGGACATCGGCCGCGGCCGGGTAGCGGAAGGCGAGCGCCTGGTGACGGTGCCGGTGAAGGTGTTGGAGCCGAACAAGCCGGACATCATGGTGGAATTCAAACTGCGTCAGAACACCCGCACCGGCGAGTGGCGGGTATTTGACATGGTGGCCGAGGGCATCAGCCTGCTGTCCGCCAAGCAGACCGAACTGAGCGGCCTTATCCGCCAGAATGGCATCGATGCGGTAACCCGCCAGTTGCAGGACCACACCAAGAAGCCGGTCACGCCGCTGGAACGGCCTCAATGAGGCTGGAACGCGCCCTGACCCGGGACGAGCTGCCAGCCTACTGGGCGGAGCGGCGCTCCCTGTTCACCCTGGAGCGGGTGGAACTGAGCGCGGTGGAACAACTGGATTCGGTGGGCCTGGCCTTCCTGGTGCAATGGAGCCAGGCCCTGGCCGCCGAGGGCAAGACCCTGACCCTGTCGTCGCCACCGGCCAGTTTCTACCCCCTTGCCGATTTATACGGGGTCGGTTCCCTGTTCGAACTGACCGACAACCCTTGCGGGAGCAAAAATGGATCTGAATAACGAAGTCGAGCGGCTGTTGCGGGAAGCCCTGTCCCTGGACGAGCTTTATGTCAAAAGCGAAGGCAGCCATTTCGAAGTGATTGCCGTATCTGCGGATTTTGCCGACATGAGCCGGCTCAAGCGCCAGCAGGCGATCAACGGTCCCTTGATGGAGCTGATCGCCCAGAACGCCATCCACGCACTGACCATCAAAACCTTTACTCCCGAGCAGTGGGCCCGGGAGCGAAAATTTATCATGCCGTCCTGACGTAGGAGCCGAGATGGACAAATTCAAGATTCAGGGACCTTGCCGCCTGGCGGGTGAGGTCACCATATCCGGCGCCAAGAACGCGGCCCTGCCGATACTGTTCGGGACCCTGCTGTGCGACGAGGCGGTGCACCTGACCAATGTACCCCGGCTGAAGGACGTGGATACCACCCTGCAGCTGCTGGCCTCCATGGGGGTGACCGTCAGCGTCAACGGTGACGTCACCGTGCTGGCCGGGGCCGTCAACAGCCATGTGGCACCCTACGAACTGGTGCGCACCATGCGCGCCTCGATCCTGGCCCTGGGCCCCCTGGTGGCCCGCTTCGGCAAGGCGGATGTGTCCCTGCCCGGCGGCTGTGCCATCGGTGCCCGTCCGGTCAACCTGCATATCCATGGCCTGGAGCAGATGGGCGCGCGCATCCGGGTGGAGGACGGCTACATCAAGGCGCGGGTCGACGGCCGCCTGAAAGGCGCTCATATCCTGATGGACATGGTCAGCGTCACCGGCACCGAAAACCTGATGATGGCGGCGGTGCTGGCCGAGGGCCGCACCATTATCGAAAACGCGGCGCGCGAGCCGGAGGTGGTGGATCTGGCCCACTTCCTCAACGCCCTGGGCGCAAAAATCCAGGGCATCGGCCAGGATACCCTGATCATCGATGGGGTCGAGGCCCTGCACGGCGGCGATTACCGGATCCAGCCGGACCGGATCGAAACCGGCACCTTCCTGGTGGGCGCGGCCATCACCGGCGGCGACATCACCTGCCGCAACACGGATCCCCACCTGCTGGAAGCGGTGCTGGTCAAGCTGAAGGACGCGGGCGCCCTGGTGGAAACCGGCGAGGACTGGATCCGCCTCGACATGACCAACCGGGTGCTCAAGCCGGTGGACATCAAGACCGCGCCCTACCCGGCCTTTCCCACCGACATGCAGGCCCAGTTCACCGTGCTCAACGCCGTGGCCAAGGGGGTGGGGCGGGTCACCGAAACCATCTTCGAGAACCGCTTTATGCACGTGCCCGAGCTCAACCGCATGGGCGCCAATATCGAACTCAACGGCAACCTGGCCATCTGCGGCGACACCGAGCAGCTGACCGGTGCCACCGTCATGGCCACGGATCTGCGCGCCTCCGCCAGCCTGGTGCTGGCCGGTTTCGTCGCCCAGGGCACCACCATAGTGGACCGCATCTACCATATCGACCGGGGCTACGAGGACATCGAGGCCAAGCTGTCCGGCCTGGGCGGCAAGATAGAGCGGATCAAAGGCAACTAAAGCCGTAAGCTAGAAGCGATCAACTGCCCGAGTGGGCTGTTGAACAAGTAAAAAGGGAAGACAATCTTTGTCTTCCCTTTTTTGTATGTTCAGTCTGCAATAATGGGCTTCCAGCTTCCAGCTTCCAGCTTCCAGCTTCCAGCTTCCAGCGCTCGCGTCAGCGCAGCCGCTGGAAGCGGCTGTCTTCCTCTATGTTCACCTTCAGGGTCAGGCTCTGCCCGGCCCGCAACAGGGTGACGTCGATCTGGGTGCCGGGGCGGGTCTCGGCCACCAGATCCATGGCGTGGCGGGCATTGACGATGGCCTTGCCGTCGATCTCCAGCAGCACGTCCCCGGCCTGTATGCCGGCCTGCTCCGCCGGCCCGCCCGCATTCACCGCATCCACATAGATGCCGGAGCGCTCGCCCAGGTTGAGCAACTGGGCCATCACCAGTGGAATATCGGCACCGCCGATGCCCAGGTAGCCGCGGATCACCCGGCCGTGCAGGATCAACTCCTGCATGATGCGATGGGCCAGGGCGTAGGGAATGGCGAAGTTGATGCCGTAGCTTTCCTGGTGGGCCAGGCTCTGGAAGGAGGCGGTATTGATGCCCACCATCTCGCCGTAGACGTTGACCAGGGCCCCCCCCGAGTTGCCGGCGTTGATGGCGGCGTCGGTCTGCAGCAGGTCCTGGCGGCCATTGCTGTCCGGCCCCATGCTGGACAGGCCGGTGCGGCCGGTGGCGCTGATGATGCCCTGGGTGATGGTCTGGCCGACGTTGTAGGGGTTGCCGATGGCCAGCACGATGTCCCCGACCTTGGGGTTGAGGTTGGGATCCTGGGGGATCACCGGCAGCTGGTTGGCTTCTATCTTCAATACCGCCAGATCCGTGGGCACGTCGAAACCGGTGACCTCCCCGGCGATGATGCGGCCATCCTGCAAGGCCACCACCACCTGATCCGCATCGGCGATGACGTGGTAGTTGGTGAGCACATAGCCCTGCTCCGACATGATCACACCGGAGCCCAGGCCGGTGGCGCTGAGCTCGGGCGCCTCGGTGCCGCGCTGGAAGCTGCGGGTGTAGATATTGACCACGGCGGGCCCGGCCCGGCCGGCGGCATAGGAGAAGCTGGACACGCCCACCTGCTGGTTGCGCCACCAGTGCTCGAAGGGTTGGGTACGCAGCTGAGGAAACAGCAGCAGCAGCAGCACGGCCATCAACACCCCGGTAAGGGTGGACTGGAGCAGGAATTTGAACAAGGAGGCTGACCGCATGGGCTGACGTGATGGCCGTAGAATGACCCCAGCATAACATAAAGCGCCGGGGTTGGGAGTCTGCACCTGGGCAGACTCCCTTCGGCATCAAGCGGTTACCTGAGCACCAGGTAGATGGAGGAGTTGCCGCGCTGGATATTGAGCGCGATCACCGCAGGCTTGCCCTGGATGATCTGGCGCAAATCATTGAGGTTGCGCACCCGCTGGCGGTTGACTCCGATGATGATGTCGTCCTTCTCCAGTCCGGACAGGGCCGCCGGGGAACGGGCCGTGACCTCGGTGATCTTGACCCCCTGCACCGGGTCGCCGCTGCCGGTATTGGCCAGGGCCGCTCCTTCCAGGGACTCGTGCAGGGTGTTGGCCTGGATATTGGCTTCGTCGGCCCGGGTCAGGGTCACATCCACCTTCTGCTCCTTGCCGTCCCGGAACAGGCCCAGGCTCACCGTCTTGTCCGCGCCCATGGTGGCGACCTTGGCCCTCAGTTCGCTGAAGGAGCGGATCGGCTGGCCATCCAGGCTGATGATGATGTCGCCGGCCTGCAGCCCGGCCTTGGCGGCGGCGGAGTTTTCCAGCACCTGGCTGACGAAGGCGCCATGCTGGCTGCGGTAGCCGAAGGTGCGGGCCAGCTCGGAAGTGAGTTCGCCGCCCATCACCCCCAGGACGCCACGGCGTACCTCGCCGTATTCGAGGATCTGCTCGGCCAGGTTCTTGACCATGTTGGCGGGAATGGCGAAACCGATACCGATATTGCCCCCGCCCGGCCCCAGGATGGCGGTGTTGATGCCGACCAGCCGGCCTTCCAGATCGAGCAGGGCTCCGCCGGAGTTGCCGGAGTTGATGGCGGCATCGGTCTGGATGAAGTTTTCCAGGTTTTCCACGTTGAGGCCGGAGCGTCCCAGGGCGCTGATCACGCCGGTGGTGACGGTCTGGCCCAGTCCGAAGGGGTTGCCGATGGCGATGGCGAAGTCGCCGACCCGCAGGCGATCGGAATCGGCGAATTCGATCTCCACCAGATCCTTGGCGTCCACCTTGAGCAGGGCGATATCGGACTGCTTGTCGGCACCGATCAGCTCAGCCTCATACTCCTGGCCATCGATCAGGGTGATCAAGATCTTGTCGGCATCTTCGATCACGTGGTTGTTGGTGATCACATAACCCTGTTTCGCATCGATGATGACGCCGGAGCCCAGGGCCTGGAAGGGCCTTTCCTGGATCTGTTCGTCCGGCATGTTGGGGCCGAAGAAGAAACGGAAGGGCTCGGGCAGTACCTGGCGGCTGACCTTGCTGCCGGAAACCGAGATGTTGACCACGCCGGGGCTGACCTTTTCCACCACCGGGGCCAGGCTGTTGATGTTGGAGCCGGCCCCGAAGGGCAGGGCGGCCTGGGCGACAGGCAGTACCGCCAGCCCCAGGGCGAGGGCCAAGGCGGAAACAAGGGGGAGACGACCTTTCATGTGCATGCTCCTAACTCGAGAGGGTATTCAGGGAAATTGTTCAATCTGACCGGGACAGGGCGGCAAGAGTTCCGGTATGGCCACAATTACTTATCACCATTAATTGTGCCTTTTGCATGGAAGATCAAGCCTCTGCCGCCGGCTGGGGCTTGCCCGGCGGGGGACAGGGCATTTACACTGAGTCCCCCTGTCGTTTTTGTATACCCTAATGACCCCGAGCGAAAAATACCAGGCAGATCTCAGCCGTACCGATTTTGTCCGCGATGCCGCCCAGGCCATGGCCGTGTCCCACCTGCAGCGGCTGTTCGATGAGCTGAACCGGCCCCGGGAGGAGCCCAGACTCAGCCTGTGGCAGAAACTGACCGGCAAGCAGGTGCCGCAGCAGGCGATCAGGGGGCTTTACTTCTGGGGCGGCGTCGGCCGCGGCAAGACCTACCTGGTGGACACCTTCTACGATTGCCTGCCGTTCGACAACAAGCTCCGGGTCCATTTCCACCGCTTCATGGGGCGGGTGCACGACGAGCTGAAAACCCTCAAGGGTCAGTCCGATCCGCTCAAGGTGGTGGCCGAGCGGCTGGCCCGGGAAGCGAGGGTGATCTGCTTCGACGAGTTCTTCGTGTCCGATATCACCGATGCCATGATACTGGGAACCCTGTTCCAGTACCTGTTCGGCCATGGGGTCATACTGGTGGCCACCTCCAATATCCCGCCGGACGAGCTCTACCGCAACGGCCTGCAGCGCGCCCGTTTCCTGCCGGCGATAGCGCTGATCAAGGAGCACTGCGAGGTGGTCAACGTCGATTCGGGCGTGGACTACCGCCTGCGTACCCTGGAGCAGGCGGAGATTTATCATTCGCCCCTGGACGCCCAGGCCAAGACCAACCTGGAGCAGTATTTCGCCCGCCTGACCAACGAGCCGGGCAGTTGGGGGGGGAGCATCGACATCAACCACCGCCGGCTGAAGACCATAGCGGAAGGGGACGGGGTGCTCTATATCGATTTCCAGGAGTTGTGCTGCACGGCCCGCTCCCAACTCGACTATATCGAGCTGGCGCGCTGCTACCATTCGGTGCTGCTGGCCAACGTCATGCCCATGGGGCTGGACAGCGACGATGCCGCCCGGCGTTTTATCGCCATGGTCGACGAATTCTACGAACGCCACGTCAAGCTGATCATCTCGGCGGCGGTGCCGATGGAGCAGCTCTACGGCCAGGGCCGGCTCAATTTCGAGTTCAAACGCTGCCTTTCCCGGCTCACCGAAATGCAATCCCATGAATATCTTGCCAGGGAGCACCTTCCTTAGTCACAATATGCGCCCCCGTGATCCGGGCATGATCGCGGGGAAGGGGCGGGCGGGCCGGCTAATTTCAATGGGCATTGAAATTAGCAGGTGATTTTTAAGGCAACTTTACCTATAATCGCCCGGCCCACGTTACACAGCCACCGATAAGGTGGCATCACAGTAAGCAGACTGGTGCTCGAAGGGGTGCAGGTCTGGTCGTGTTTTGCGCATCTGCGCAAGTGTAGGATTCATTATTCAGTAATTTGGGTTCATCCATGAAAACTTTTGTTGCTAAGCCAGAAACCGTAAAGCGTGACTGGTATGTTGTTGATGCAGAGGGCAAAACTCTGGGTCGTCTGGCCACCGAGATAGCTCGCCGCCTGCGTGGTAAGCACAAGCCGGAATTTACTCCCCACGTTGACTGCGGTGACTACATCATCGTGATCAACGCCGAGAAAGTTCAGGTAACCGGCAATAAAGCCGAAGACAAGATCTACTACTCTCACTCCGGTTTCCCCGGTGGTATCAAGTCCATCAGCTTCGAGAAGCTGATCGACCGCAAGCCCGAGATGGTCATCGAGTCTGCCGTTCGCGGCATGCTGCCCCGTGGCCCGCTGGGTCGTGCCATGTTCCGCAAGATGAAAGTCTTCGCGGGCAGCCAGCACAACCACGCTGCGCAACAACCTCAAGTACTGGACATCTAAGACGGGATTAGGCAAATGGCAGAAACTCAATACTACGGTACCGGTCGTCGCAAGAGCTCCACTGCGCGCGTATTCGTAAAGCCGGGCAGCGGTAACATCGTTATCAACAAGCGCTCACTGGATCAGTATTTCGGTCGTGAAACCGCCCGCATGGTGGTACGTCAGCCGCTGGAACTGGTCGAGATGACCGAGAAACTGGACCTGTACATCACCGTTGCCGGTGGTGGCATCTCCGGTCAGGCCGGCGCTATCCGTCACGGCATTACCCGTGCCCTGATGCAATACGACGAAACCCTGCGCGGCGCCCTGCGCAAGGCTGGCTTCGTGACTCGCGACGCCCGTCGCGTCGAGCGTAAGAAAGTCGGTCTGCACAAAGCGCGTAAGCGTCCCCAGTTCTCCAAGCGTTAATTGGGATTGCAGTTTTGTATATCAAAAGCCCGGGTTCACCCGGGCTTTTCTGTATTGGGTGCCATGGGTCGAATTCACCAATAATCTGTTGTTTTACAACAAATTATCTTGCTAAATAACAACTTTTCGGCCCTTTCCCCGTCCTTGTAAAAGACAGCGCTTTTCTTTAGAATTTCGGGGTTTTTTTGTGGCAATTGAAACCATAATATCCGCCGCGGTTGTCACAAGCACGCTCAATGCATGGAACGAACAATAAACGCGCGGAGACCAAATGGGAGAGTTTTTGGATGAGCAATGCGCCAGTTGATACCGGCCGTCGCAGATTTCTGACCTGGTCCACCACAGCCGTGGGTGGGGTCGGAGCTGTCTTTGCCGCAGTGCCCTTTATCGCATCGTGGAACCCCAGTGCCAAGGCGAAAGCGGCCGGGGCTCCGGTAGAAGTAGACGTCAGCAAGATGGAACCCGGTCAGTTGATCCGGGTGGAGTGGCGAGGCAACCCGGTATGGGTCGTGCGCCGGACCCAGGAGATCCTGGATGGCCTGCCCAAGCACGACAACCAGCTGCGGGATCCCAATTCCGACGAGCCGCAGCAGCCGGAATACGCCCAGAACGCGTATCGCTCAATCAAGCCGGAACTGTTCGTGGCCGTGGGCCTGTGCACCCACCTGGGCTGTTCGCCGACCTACCTGCCCAACACCTTCGGTGAGCAGGTACAGGGCGTGAGCGCCGGTTTCTTCTGCCCCTGCCACGGCTCCAAGTTCGACATGGCCGGACGAGTGTTCCAGGGCGTTCCCGCCCCGCTGAACCTGGTCATCCCCCCCTATTACTATGTCAACGATACCACCATCCTGGTCGGTGAAGACAAGGAAGGAGCCTAACCATGCTGGGTAAACTCGTAGCCTGGATCGACGAGCGCATTCCGATGACAGCGACCTACAACAAGCATGTAGGTCAATATCCCGCGCCGAAAAACTTCAACTTCTGGTACTTCTTCGGCTCCCTGGCCATGCTGGTCCTGGTCAACCAGATCCTGACCGGCATCTGGCTGACCATGAACTACAACCCCTCCGGTGAGGGCGCCTTCGCCTCCATCGAGTACATCATGCGCGACGTGGAGTACGGCTGGCTGCTGCGTTACATGCACTCCACCGGGGCCTCCGCCTTCTTCGTGGTGGTCTACCTGCACATGTTCCGCGGCCTGATCTACGGTTCCTACCAGAAGCCGCGCGAGCTGCTGTGGATCTTCGGCATGCTGATCTTCCTGGTGCTGATGGCGGAAGCCTTCATGGGCTACCTGCTGCCCTGGGGCCAGATGTCCTTCTGGGGGGCCCAGGTCATCATCTCCCTGTTCGGGGCCATCCCGGTGATCGGCGACGATCTGACCCTGTGGATCCGCGGTGACTACGTTATCTCCGGCGCCACCCTGAACCGCTTCTTCGCGCTGCACGTCATCGCCCTGCCGCTGGTGCTGGTGCTGCTGGTGTTCCTGCACATCGTCGCCCTGCACGAAGTGGGTTCCAACAACCCCGACGGCATCGACATCAAGAAGAACAAGGACGAGAACGGCTGGCCGAAAGACGCCATCCCCTTCCACCCCTACTACACCGTCAAGGACGTGGTGGGCGTGGCCGGCTTCCTGTTCATCTTCGCCTTCGTGATCTTCTTCATGCCGGAAGGCGGCGGCTACTTCCTCGAGGCGCCCAACTTCGAGGCGGCCAATGGCCTGAAGACGCCCGAGCACATCGCGCCGGTGTGGTACTTCACCCCCTTCTACGCCATCCTGCGGGCCGTGCCCGACAAGCTGATGGGCGTTATCCTGATGGGGCTGTCCATTGCCGTGCTGTTCGTGCTGCCCTGGCTGGATCGCTGCAAGGTGCGCTCCTTCCGCTACCGCAGCAAGCTGCACCTGCTGAACATCGTGCAGTTCGTCATCTGCTTCATCATTCTGGGTATCCTGGGCGCGCTGCCGTCCACGCCGGCACTGACCCTGCTTGCCCAGGTGTGTTCGTTCGGCTATTTCGCCTTCTTCGTCCTGTTGTTCTTCTACAGCAAAAACGAGAAAACCAAGCCGCTGCCAGAGAGGGTTACGTTCAAATGAAGAAGTTAATCATCGCCGTCTTTGCCCTGCTGCCCTCGCTGGTGATGGCCGCCGGCGCCAGCGTACCGCTGGACAAGGCCAACTACGATCTGCGCGACCAGGCTTCGCTGCAGAATGGGGCCAAGCTGTTCATGAACTATTGCGCCGGTTGTCACAACACCCAGTACCAGCGCTACAACCGGGTGGCCGAGGATCTGGGTATCCCGGAAGACATCATGCAGGCCAACCTGATCTTTACCGGTGCGCCCATCGGTGAGTTGATGCGCAGCGCCATTCCCGAACAGGATGCCGCCAACTGGTTCGGTGCGCCGCCGCCCGACCTGACCCTGGTGGCCCGGGTGCGTGGTGCCGACTGGCTCTATACTTACCTGCGTTCCTTCTACAAGGACGACAGCCGTCCCTTCGGTGTGAACAACCTGGTGTTCCCGTCCGTGGGCATGCCTCACGTGCTGGAACCGCTGCAGGGCAGCGCCCGGCTGGAAACCGTGACCCGCATGGTCGATGGCCATGAGGTGGAAACCCCGGTCGGCATCAAGGCCGATGGCAACGGCGAGATGACGGCGGAAGAATACGATCACGCCGTGCTGGATATCGTCAACTTCCTGGTGTACTCCGGCGAGCCGATGAAACTGGAACGTCAGCGCCTGGGCTACTGGGTGCTGGGTTTCCTGGCCATCTTCTTCGTCTTTGCGTATCTGCTGAAGAAAGAATATTGGCGTGACGTACACTGATTAGACATTGTCTAAGCTAAACAGGGGAGCGGCAATGGGGCTAACATGCTTCCATTGCCGTTCCCATTTATGATCTGCGGAGGATTCAATGGCAGTTGCGGCCAACAAGCGTTCCATCATGACGTTGTTTTCAGGTGCTGACGACATCTACAGCCACCAGGCGCGTATCGTCCTGGCGGAGAAAGGGGTCAGTGTGGAGATCAGCCAGGTCGAGCCTGGCAGCCTGCCCGAGGACATGCTGGAGCTGAACCCCTACGGCACAGTGCCGACCCTGGTCGATCGGGAACTGGTGCTTTACGAGTCTCGCATTATCATGGAGTACCTGGACGAGCGCTTTCCCCATCCGCCCCTGATGCCGGTGTATCCGGTGGCCAGGGGCAACAGCCGGTTGATGATGCATCGCATCGAGCAGGACTGGTATTCCCTGGTCGAGCGCATCCAGCGCGGCGATCGGGCGGAAGAGGCCCGCAAGGAGCTGCGCGAGGCGCTGCTGGCCATCGCCCCGGTGTTCGCCGAGTATCCCTACTTCATGAGCGAGGAGTTCAGCCTGGTGGATTGCTACATGGCGCCCCTGCTGTGGCGGCTGCCCTCCCTGGGGATAGAGCTGTCCGGGCGCGGCGCCAAGGAAATCAAGGCCTACATGATCCGGTTGTTCGAGCGGGAGTCCTTCCAGGCGTCCCTGACCGAGGCCGAGCGCGATATCGGCGGCAAGGTATAACCATGGACCAGATGACGCCCAGCCGGCCCTATCTGCTGCGTGCCTTCTATGACTGGCTGCTGGACAACGAGCTGACGCCGCACCTGCTGGTGAATGCGGAGGTGCCCCACACCATGGTGCCCCGGCAGTATGTCAAGGACGGTCAGATAGTGCTGAGTATCGCCCCGCAGGCGGTGGTGGGGCTGCAGATGGACAACGAGGCGGTCAGTTTCAATGCCCGCTTCGGCGGTTCTCCCTTCCAGGTCTATATTCCGCTGGCGGCCATCGTCGCCATCCAGGCCCGGGAAAACGGCGCCGGCACCTTTTTCCCGCCGGAGCCGGCCTATGAGGAATGGCTGGCCGCGGCCAGCGCCCCCCAGGAGGACGAAGCCACCCCGCCGGAAATGGGGGAGGCCCAGCCATCCAGTGGCAAGAAGGGCAAGCCCAACCTTCGGGTGATCAAATAAAAAAACGCAGCCATCAGGCTGCGTTTTTTTACCGGGGCCGATATCAGGGCGCGGCCTGGATAAATTCGAAGACGGTGATAACCCGGGCCACGCCACTGATACTGCGGGTCAGTTGCACCGCTATGTCCGCTTCCTTCTGGGTGACCAGGCCGATCAGGAAGACCTCCGAATTTTCGGTGACCACCTTGATCTTGGTGCCGTCGATGTTCTTTTCCGCCAGCAGGGTGCTCTTGACCTTGGAGGTCAGCCAGGTGTCCTGGCTCCGCGCCGCCAGCGAAAGGGGCTGCCCCAGGCGGACCTCGTTGTAGACCTCGGCCACGCCGGGCACGCCCCTGACGATCTCTTCCGCCTGGCGCCGGTATTCCTCGGTGGGCGTCTGGCCGATCATCAGGGTCTTGGCATTGGTGGTGACCACCGCCAGCCGGCTGTCGTCCCACAACGGCTTGGTTTCACCCAGGCGGTGCAGGGCGCGCATGTCGATGGCCTGGTCGCTGACCTGGGTCGATACCGGCCGGCGATCGACTGCCGCACCGACACCGGTACCGGCACCGGCCACCATGACGCCGGCACAGCCCTGCAGCAGTACGGCGGTGCCGAAGCACAGCAAGAGTCGAGCTTTCATGGTCAATCCTCCTGTTTGGGAAAGAGGGTGCGATCGATAAGATCGCACAGGCAATGCAGGGTCAGCAGGTTGACCTCGTGAATGCGGGGCGCGCGCAGGGCGGGTACCCGGATCTCCACGTCGTTGGGGCCGAGCAGGCCGGCCAGCTCGCCGCCGTCACCGCCGCTCAGGGCCACTATGGTCATGTCCCGGCTCAGGGCCGCCTCCGCCGCCTTGATCAGGTTGCGGCTGTGGCCGCTGGTGGAGATCACCACCAGCACGTCGCCGGCCTGGCCCAGGGCCCGGATCTGGCGGGCATAGGCCTCGTCGAAGTGCTGATCCACCGAGATGGCACTGATGCTGCTGGTGTCCAGGGTCAGGCAGAGGGCGGGCAGGGCCGGGCGCTCGGTTTCGTAACGGTTGATAAGCTCGCTCACGAACAGCTGGGCCAGGGCGTTGGAGCCGCCGTTGCCGCAGACCAGCAGCTTGTGGCCGTTGAGCAGGCACATCACCATCATCTGGGCGGCCGCGAGTATGTCGTCGGGCAGCGCCTCGGCGGCGGCGATCTTGGTCTGGATGCTTTCGGTAAAGCTGGCTTTGATTTCTTCCTGCATGGGACTCCTTAAAAGGCGTTGGGGATCCAGTCGATATGGCTGCCGTCGCAGGCGATCAGATCGAAACGACAGGACTGGCGGGATTCGTTCAACCCCTGAGACTGCAAGTAACTGAGGGCGGCCCGGCGCAGCCGCTGCTGCTTGGTGGCGGTGACCGAGGCGAGGGCACCGCCGTAGTGGTTGCTCCGGCGATAGCGTACCTCCACGAACACCAGGGTGGTACCGGTACGCATCACCAGATCGATTTCCCCGAGCTTGCACTGGTAGTTGCGCGCCACCAGGCAGAGCCCCTGGCCGAGCAGGAATTGCTCGGCCCGGCGCTCGAACTGCTCGCCCCGGGCCCGGCTAGTTCCCGTCGGGTAGCCAGGTGCCATTGCGGTATTCCATCCATTGCAGGCGGCGCTGCAGCACCCCCTGGGGCGACACCGACAGCTCGCCGGTCAGGGCCGGCACGGCGGGGGCTCCCTGGCGCAGCTGGGTCAACTGCGGAATCAGGGCCAGGGCATCGTAGCCGAAGGCGAACAGCCGCTGCCAACTGATGCCGGCATTGGGCCACAGGCTTTCCACCTCCTCCCTGAGTTGCGGCGCCCCATCGAAGATCCAGGGCATGTCGGCCAGTTGCAGACCGTTGAGTTCGCTCATGGGCGCCTCGTCGTCCGGCACATAGCTGCGGGAGGTGACGTAGGTGGGCAGGCGGGCGGCCCGGCTGTCGCGCACGAAATCGAAGTAGGGCAGTATCACCCGGGTTTCGGTGGCGTTGGTCACCATGAATACCGAGTCGATGGGCTCCGGCGCACCGGTCCAGGCGCCGTCGCCGAGGGGTTGGATAACACCGGCGGCGGCCGGGGGCGGGGGGCCGGTGCTGGCCAGGGCGCGGCGCACGTCCGACTCTATCGAACCCTGACCGGCGAAGTAGGCCAGAATGGCGGGGCGACCGCTCTGCTGCTGCCAGCTCTGGCCGAACTCGGTGGCGACCCGGCGGCCCAGTTCGTTGTTGGGGGCGAACACCAGGGGCTGGCGATGGCCCTGGTCCCACATGTGGCGGGCGGCCTCGGCGGCTTCCGCCTCCGGTGACAGGGCGAAGTAGTAGAAGTGCGGCAGGCCCGGCTGGTAGGCGGGCAGATTGAGGGCCAGCACCGGCATGGCCGGATCCAGCTCGAGCAGGGCCTCGACCTCTTCCTTGAGCAGGGGGCCCAGGATGAAGTCGGCGCCGGCCTGCTGCACCTGCTGGTAGAGGCCGGCCATGTCACGACCGTTGGTGTCGAAGAAGCTGAGGCGCGAGCCCTGGCCCTGGTGGGCGCTCAGGATGCCGTTGCGGATGGCGTCGGCCTGCTCCGCCAGGCGGCCCGACAGCGGCAGCAACACGGCGATATGGGCGGGCTGGTAGGCGCTGGTGGCGAGCTGCTCCGCCGGGGCGCCGGCCAGGTAGGCCTGGCCGGGATGATCCGGATAGGCGGTCCGCCAGGATTGCAGTTGCCACTGCCGTTGCGCCGGCTGCAGGTTGCTGTTGTTGAGGATGGCCATCAGCCGGAACCAGCCGTTGGCCTGGTCGCTGTTGCCCGGACCCTGGGCCTGGCGCAGGCTCTGGGGCGAAAGGGGTTGCAGCAGGCGATGGATATGCTCGCGGTTGGCCTCCCGATCCCCGCCGCCGAGCAGCTCCTGCCGCTCGATCAGCGCCTTGGCGGCTTCCAGCGGTTGTTGCCGCTGTTCCAGGGCGTTGGCTTGCAGCAGCAGGTAATAGATGGTGCCGCTGCGGGTAAGCTGGCTGCTGTCGAGGGGCCCCAGCAGCTGCAGGGCCGCTTCCGGATTATCCTGGGTCAGCGCCAGGGCGCCTTCCAGCAGCACCAGGGTGGCCTGCTGCTGGGGGGAGGCCTGGCGGCGCAGCAGGTCCAGCTGCTGGCCCGCGGTGGCGCCGTCCCCCTGCTGCAGGGCCGCGCGTATCGCCAGTACCCGCCAACTGAAGGCGTCCGGCTCGGGTGCGCGCTCGGCAAAGTCCTGATACTGGTCGGCCGGCCGGTCGACCAGGCTGAACATGTCCGGCGCCGGCGGCGGCGGTTCCTTTGGCTGCAGCATACCGCTGCCGCAGGCCATCAGGACGGAGGAAAGCACCAGGGTGCACAGCAGTCGTGTTACACTGTCGCGTTGATATTGTGTCGCCAATCCCATTTATCCCAAGCTGTGTCATTCTGGTCCTAAGTGTAATAGGGCCAGGACGGTGAAACAATTGCTTGCACAGGAGTTCCCATGAGCCAAGCGGCCGCACTTTATATTGTGCCCACCCCCATCGGCAACCTGAATGATATCAGCCAGCGCGCCCTGGAAACATTGCAACGGGTTGATCTTATCGCCTGTGAGGATACCCGCCACACCGCCAAGCTGCTGTCCCATTACCAGATTAGTACGCCGACCTGGGCGCTGCATGATCACAATGAACAGCACAAGGCGGAACAACTGGTCGGGCGCCTGCTGAATGGCCAGAGCATCGCCCTGGTGTCCGATGCGGGCACGCCGCTTATCAGCGATCCCGGTTATCACCTGGTCAACCACTGTCGCGAAGCCGGTGTCCAGGTCATCGCCCTGCCCGGACCCTGCGCGGCCATCACCGCCCTGTCGGCCGCCGGCCTGCCCACCGATCGTTTCGCGTTCGAAGGATTTCTGCCGGCCAAGGACAAGGCTCGCCTCGACAAGCTGGAAAGCCTGAGGGACGAGGGCCGTACCCTGGTGTTCTACGAGTCACCCCGTCGCCTGCTCGACACGGTCGAGGCCATCATCTCGGTGATGGGAGAGGCGCGGCGCCTGGTGGTGGCCCGCGAGCTGACCAAGACCTTCGAGAGCATCCACAGCCTGCCGGCCGGGGAGATGCTGGCGTGGCTGCGCCAGGATGACAACCGCAGCCGGGGGGAGATCGTACTGATGGTGGCAGGTCACAGGCCCGACGGCGATGCCCTGCCGGCCGAGGCCCTGCGCACCCTGGCGCTGCTGCGGGCCGAGCTGCCCCTGAAGAAGGCGGCGGCGCTGACCGCCGAGATCCACGGCGTCAAGAAGAACGCCCTGTATAAATACGGGCTGGATCACCTGGAATAAGGCTGCTGGCATCGGTGCGGGGACTGGTGTACACTCCGCCCCGGAGTTGGCCGGGTAATCGCTGCTCCGTCGTTGTGCCTCCGGGCAGACGGGCGGAGGGGAGGAAAGTCCGGGCTCCACAGGGCAGGGTGCCAGGTAACGCCTGGGGGGCGCGAGCCCACGACCAGTGCAACAGAGAGCAGACCGCCGATGGCCCGCAAGGGATCAGGTAAGGGTGAAAGGGTGCGGTAAGAGCGCACCGCGCGACTGGCAACAGTTCGTGGCACGGTAAACTCCACCCGGAGCAAGACCAAATAGGCCTCCTACAGGCGCGGCCCGCGCTGGAGGCGGGTAGGTTGCTTGAGCCAGTGAGCGATTGCTGGCCTAGAGGAATGATTACCGACCGAGCTTGCTCGGTACAGAACCCGGCTTACAGGCCGACTCCATTATTTTTTAAAAAAACGCAGCCCGGGCTGCGTTTTTTTGTTGCGGCCTGCGGCGGTGCCACTTTATTTGCACATTTCCTGATAAAGCCGCCGACTAATCCCCCGGATGCATATCTTTGTCTTCCTTTGTCGCCAACTTCCATTTCCTCGCTTGAAAAGCTTGAGTCCCCTCCTTACACTTGAGCGTGGTGGGAAAAAGTGGATTTTTGTGGAATAAAATAGATTTCAAGGACTCAGAATGCTGCGTGGTGCTCACGCCATCAGCCTGGATACCAAGGGCCGGTTGGCAATACCGACACGATTCCGGGACTCGTTGCGCGATGAGTGCGAGGGGATGCTGGTATGCACCATCGATATCAGCAATCCCTGCCTGCTGCTTTACCCCCTGGCCGAATGGGAACTGATAGAAAAGAAACTGCGTGTGCTGTCGA
Organism: Zobellella denitrificans; assembly: GCF_002237365.1. Lineage (GTDB taxonomy): Bacteria > Pseudomonadota > Gammaproteobacteria > Enterobacterales > Aeromonadaceae > Oceanimonas > Oceanimonas denitrificans. The sequence goes on along the minus strand of NZ_NMUO01000023.1, from coordinate 9,945 downwards.
GCACCCATCCGCAGGAGCGACGCCTGCAACGGCTGTTGCTGGGCCATGCCGCCGAATGCGAACTGGATGGCCAGGGGCGTTTCCTGGTACCGGGGCCGCTCAGGCAACACGCGGGACTAGAAAAAAAAATCATGCTGGTGGGGCAGCTCAACCGCTTCGAAATCTGGGACGAAACCCGCTGGCAACAACAAATTAGCGATGATTTGCAGGCCCTTCCGCAAGAAGGCTGGGAGTCATCGGAACGATTGCGGGACTTTTCTCTGTAAATGAGTCAACAACAGGCACACATCACCGTATTGCTGGACGAAGCCGTGGCCGGCCTGAATATCAGGCCGGACGGTGTCTATGTGGACGGCACCTTCGGCCGGGGTGGTCATTCCCGCCATATCCTGTCCCAACTGGGGCCCAATGGCCGGCTGCTGGCCATCGACCGGGATCCCCAGGCCATCGCCGAAGCCCGGAAGATAGCGGATCCCCGCTTCATGATATTGCATGGCCCCTTTTCCCGCCTGGCCGAGATGGTGGATGAGCAGGGACTGACGGGACGCATCGATGGCGTCCTGCTCGATCTGGGCGTGTCGTCGCCCCAGCTCGACCAGGCCGAGCGCGGCTTCAGCTTCCAGAAGGACGGCCCGCTCGACATGCGCATGGACCCCACCAGCGGTCAGAGTGCCGCCGACTGGCTGGCCCAGGCGGACGAGGCGGACATCGCCTGGGTGCTGAAGACCTTCGGCGAGGAGAAATTCGCCCGCAAGATAGCCCGCGCCATCGTCCACGACCGGCAGCAGACCCCCTTTACCCGGACCCGCCAGCTGGCGGAGATGATCGCCCGGGTCAGCCCCAGCCGGGAGAAGAACAAGCACGCCGCCACCCGCAGCTTCCAGGCGATCCGCATCTATATCAACAGCGAGCTGGAGGAGATAGAGCTGGCCCTCAACGGCGCCCTCAGGGTGCTGGCGCCCGGCGGCCGGCTGTCGGTGATCAGCTTCCATTCCCTGGAAGACAGGCTGGTCAAGCACTTTATCCGCAAACAGGAGAAAGGCCCCGAAGTGCCGCCGGGACTGCCCCTGACCGAGGCCCAGCTTGCCGGCGGCCGCTTGTTAAAGAGTGTCGGCAAGGCGATGAAGCCCTCGGCGGCAGAAGTCGAAGCCAACCCGCGGGCACGCAGCTCGGTGCTGCGGGTGGCACAGCGGCTGGAGACGCCGGCGTGATCGAGGGACGCATCAACCTGGCGAGGGAAATCGGCCAGGATCTGTTGCGGCACAAGTGGCAACTGCTGCTGGCGGTGCTCACCCTGGTGTCGGCGCTGGCGGTGATAGTGATCACCCACGGCACCCGCCAGTTGACCGGTGAGTACAACGAACTGATGGCGGAGCAGGACCGGCTGGACATCGAGTGGCGCCACCTGCTGCTGGAGCAGAACACCCTGATGGAGCACAGCCGGGTCGAGGCCCTGGCCCGGGACAAGCTGAAGATGCACCGGCCGGCGCCGGCCCAGGAAAAACTGGTGACGCAACGATGAAGATGAAAAGGCGCAATGCCACCAAGAAAGAACCCATGCTGCTCGGCTGGCGTTTCCTGACCGTGTGCGGCGTGATCCTGTTCGCCTTCGTGGCGCTGTTCGCCCGGGCCGCCTGGATCCAGGTGGTGTCGCCGGATCGGCTGCGGATGGAGGGGGATCTGCGTTCCCTGCGCACCGCGGTCAGCAGCACGACGCGCGGCATGATCATGGATCGCAACGGCGAGGAACTGGCGGTGTCGGTGCCGGTACAGGCGGTGTGGGCCGATCCCAAGCAGATCCACGAAGAGATGAGCCTGCGCAAGGAGCAGGCCTGGCAGGCCCTGGCCGAGGTGTTGGGGGTGCCCCGCGAAACCCTGCTGGCCCGGGTGCAGGATCCCAAGCGCCGCTTCGTCTACCTGCAGCGCCAGGTGACCCCGGCGGTGGCCGAGTATATCCGCAAGCTCCGTCTGCCCGGGGTGCATTTGCGGCCGGAAGAGCGGCGCTTCTATCCCACCGGCGAGATCAACGCCCATCTGGTGGGCATGACCAATATCGACGGCGCCGGTATCGAAGGCATAGAGCGGGCCTTCAACGAATGGCTCACCGCCCAGCCCGGTGAGCGCCGGGTGCGCAAGGACAGGACCGGCCGGGTGGTGGAAGACCTGGGGGTGGTGTCGGAAGGCCGCGAGGCCAACCATATCCAGCTGACCATCGATCAGCGCATTCAGGCCCTGGCCTATCGCTCGCTCAAGCGCGCCTCCGAGTTTCACCGCGCCACCTCCGCCTCCCTGGTGATGCTGGACGTCAAGACCGGCGAAGTACTGGCCATGGTCAATACCCCCTCCTTCAACCCCAACAACCGGGGCCAGTACCAGAGCTTCCGCGCCCGCAACCGGGCGGTGACCGACACCTACGAGCCGGGCTCCACCCTGAAGCCGCTGATCGTGGTCAGCGCCCTGGAAAACGGCATCATCAGGGCGGATTCCATCATCGACACCAACCCGGGCTGGGTAAGGCTGGGCGGCAAGCGGGTGTCCGATACCCGCAACCTGGGGGCCATCAGCGTGGAGACGGTGCTGCAGCGCTCCTCCAACATGGGCATGGTGCGCATGGCGTTGCAGGAAACCCCCGAGCAGCTGCTCGATACCCTCTATCGCTTCGGCCTGGGCATCGACTCGGGCATGGGGCTGGTGGGCGAGAGCACCGGCATGGTGCCCCAGCGGCGGCGCTGGTCCGATATCGAAAAGGCGACCCTGTCGTTCGGTTACGGCGTGACCGTAACCCCGCTGCAACTGGCCCAGGCCTATGCGGTGCTGGCCAACGGCGGGGTGCGCTATCCCCTGACCATCGTCAAGCGCAGCCAGGCGCCGGCGGGCGAGCAGGTGATACCGCGCCAGCATGCGGACGACGTGCTGAAGATGATGGAAAGCGTCATCGGCCCGGGCGGCACCGCCCGCCAGGCCGCCATTCCCGGCTATCGGGTGGCGGGCAAGACCGGCACCTCGCGCAAGGCCATCGCCGGCGGTTATGGCAGCGACTATGTGGGCGTCTTTGCCGGCATGGCGCCGGTCAGCAACCCCCGCCTGGCGATGGTGGTGGTGATCAACGAGCCCCAGGGCGATGAATACTACGGCGGCCAGGTGGCCGCGCCGGTGTTCGCCGAAGTGATGAGCGGCGCCCTGCAGTTATTGAATATCCGCCCGGACGCGGCGACCGAAGAGCAGTTCCAGCTGGCAGGACAGGAGGCGAAGCGTGGCCCTCACACTTAGAGATCTGGCGGTGCCCCTGGGGCTGTCGGCCCCGGCCATTCCCATCGACGCCATCACCCTCGACAGCCGGGCGGCCGCTCCCGGTTGTCTCTTTATCGCGGTCAAGGGCCACCGGCTGGACGGCCGTCAGTTTATCGACCAGGCCCTGCGGCAGGGCGCGGCGGCGGTGTTGTTCGAGGTGGACCATCCGGAGCAGGCCGGTCTCAACCACCAGGATCATCGCCTGCTCGGGGTGTACCGGCTGTCCCGTCAGCTGTCGCTGCTGGCGGGGATTTTTTACGGCGATCCCTCCGCCGATCTGCAGCTGGTGGGAGTGACCGGTACCAACGGCAAGAGCACCGTCACCCAGCTCATCGCCAATTGGAGCTGCCTGCTGGGCACCCAGGCGGGGGTCATGGGCACCCTGGGCAACGGCCTCTACGGCCGGCTCAGGGAGGCGGTCAACACCACCGGTTCGGCGCTGGCGGTGCAGGCCGAGCTGGCCGCGCAGCTGGCGGCCGGCGCCAAACGGGTGGCGATGGAGGTGTCTTCCCACGGTTTGCATCAGCACCGGGTGGCCGCGCTGGATTTTGACGTGGCGGTGTTCACCAACCTGAGCCGGGATCACCTGGACTATCACGGCACCATGGCCGAATACGGCGAGGCCAAGCGCCAGCTGTTCGAGCTTTGCCGCCAGGCCCGGGTGATCAACGCCGACGACCCGGTGGGCCGGCGCTGGCTGCGCCTGTACCCGGATGCCATCGCCTATAGCCTGCACGGCCGGCTGGCGGATTTCGACGGGCGCCAGCTGGTGGCGGAGACGGTACATTTTTATGGCGGTGGCCTGAAAGTGACCATTAACTCCGACTGGGGGAATGGTGTATTATCCGCCCCCCTGATGGGACGTTTCAACGTGGCCAACCTGCTGGCGGCGATGGCCAGCCTGCTGGTTCTGGGTGAGTCCTTTGATGAGTTGCTGGCCTCGGCCCCCCGGCTCTCCGGGGTGGCCGGGCGGATGGAACCCTTCACCGCCCCCGGCAAGCCGCTGGTGGTGGTGGACTACGCCCATACGCCGGATGCGCTGGAGCAGGCGCTGCAGGCGCTGCGCCAGCATTGCCGGGGCCGTCTCTGGTGCCTGGTGGGCTGCGGCGGCGATCGGGACCAGGGCAAGCGGCCGCTGATGGCGGCGGCGGCGGAGGCCGGCGCCGACAGGGTCATCCTGACCGATGACAATCCCCGCACCGAGGCGCCCGAGGCCATCATCGAACAGATGCGGGCGGGATTGCTCGAGCCGGAAGCGGCCCTGGTGATCCATCAGCGGGCCGAGGCCATCCGCCAGGCCATAGCGCAGGCGGGCGTGGACGATATCATTTTGGTGGCAGGCAAGGGCCATGAGGATTATCAGATAGTGGGTACTCACAAGATGCATTACAGCGATCGGGAAACCGTGGCCGCCCTGCTGGGGACTGTCGCATGATACCGCTCAGCCTCGAGCAACTGGCCCAGGCGTCCGGCGGCGAGCTGCGTGGTGCCGACGGCACCATACTGGCCGTGACCACCGACAGCCGCCAGCCCATGGTCGCCGGCTGCCTGTTCGTGGCGCTGGCCGGCGAGCGCTTCGACGGCCATGACTTCGCCGCCCAGGCGGTGGCGCAGGGGGCCGCCGCCTTGCTGGTGGAGCGCTGGCTGGCGCTGGATCTGCCCCAGATCAAGGTGGCCGATACCCGGCTGGCGTTGGGTGTGCTGGGCGGTCTGGTGCGCGATCAGAGCCAGGCCCGCTTCCTGGCCATCACCGGCAGCTGCGGCAAGACCACGGTCAAGGAGATGGCGGCCGCCATACTGCGCCAGAAGGGCAAGGTGCTGGCCACCCGGGGCAATCTCAACAATGAGATAGGGGTACCCCTGACCCTGTGCGAACTGACCCCGGACACCGAATACGCGGTGGTGGAGCTGGGCGCCAACCACATCGGCGAAATCGCCTGGACCAGTTCGCTGACCAGGCCCCATGTCGCTCTTATCAACAATGTGGAAGCCTCCCACCTGGAAGGTTTCGGCTCCCTCGAGGGCATCGCCCGGGCCAAGGGCGAGATCTACGACGGCCTGGAGCCGGGGGGCGTGGCCATCGCCAACGGCGACAGCCCTTTCTGCGCCCTGTGGAAGGAAAAGCACCCCCTGGTTTACTTCGGCGAGCACCGGGAATACGAGGCCCGCCAAATCGGCCTGGACAAGGCGGGCTGCGCCCACTTCCGCCTGCTGACTCCAAAGGGAGAAGTGGCGGTGCAGCTGCCGGTGCCCCGCAAGCACAACGTGGCCAACGCCCTGGCTGCCGCCGCCGCCACCGAGGCGCTGGGGGCGACCCTGGAAGAGATCGCCGCCGGCCTGGCTGCCTTCGGCTCGGCCAAGGGCCGCCTGCAGGTATGGACCCGGGGCGGACTCACCCTGCTCGACGATACCTACAACGCCAGCGTCGCCTCCGTGCTGGCGGGGCTGGATACCCTGGCCAGCCTGCCCGGCCACCGCATCTTCGTGTTCGGCGACATGGCGGAGCTGGGCGACTACAGCCGTGAAATGCACACCAGGGTGGGCGAACACGCCCGCAAGCTCGGCATCGATCTGGTGCTGACCGTGGGCCGGGACAGCAAGGACACGGCGACGGCGGCCCATGGCCGCCATTTCGAGAACAAGCAGCAGCTGTGGCCGGAGCTGGCCGCGGCGCTGGCACAACACAACAAGGTGGTGGTTTTGGTCAAAGGTGCGCGCAGCGCCCGGATGGAAGAAGTGGTCCGGGCCATTCAGGAGGGTGAGGCATGCTAGTCTGGCTGGCGGAATGGCTGACCCCCCATTTCAGCTTTTTCAACGTCTTCTCCTATCTCACCTTCAGGGCGGTGGTGTCCATCCTGACCGGACTCTTCGTCTCCCTGTGGATAGGTCCGCGCCTGATCCGCCGGTTGCAGATGCTGCAAATCGGCCAGGTGGTGCGCAACGACGGCCCCGAATCCCATTTCAGCAAGGCCGGCACTCCCACCATGGGCGGCCTGATGATCCTCATCGCCATCTTCGTGTCGGTACTGCTGTGGGCGCGCCTGTCCAACCCCTATGTGTGGGTGGTGCTGTTCGTGCTGGGCGCCTTCGGCGCCATCGGTTTCGTCGACGACTACCGCAAGGTGGTGCGCAAGAACACCGACGGCCTGATCGCCCGCTGGAAGTACTTCTGGCAGTCGGCGGCGGCCCTGGCGGCGGCCGTCTTCGTCTACTGGATAGCCCGGGATCCGGCCCAGACCCAGTTGGTGGTCCCCTTCTTCAAGGACGTCATGCCCCAGCTCGGCCTGCTGTTCATCGTGCTCAGCTACTTCGTCATCGTCGGCTCCAGCAATGCGGTCAACCTGACCGACGGCCTGGACGGCCTGGCCATCATGCCCACCGTCATGGTGGCGGCCGGCTTCGCCCTGGTGGCCTGGGCTACCGGTAACGTCAACTTCGCCGCCTACCTGCACATTCCCTATGTGGCCCACGCCGGCGAACTGACGGTGGTGTGCACCGCCATGGTGGGAGCCGGCCTGGGCTTCCTCTGGTTCAATACCTTCCCGGCCCAGGTGTTCATGGGCGACGTGGGCTCCCTGGCCCTGGGCGCGGCCCTGGGCGCCATCGCCGTGCTGGTGCGCCAGGAATTCCTGCTGGTGATCATGGGGGGCATCTTCGTGATCGAGACCCTGTCGGTGATCCTGCAGGTGGGCTCCTACAAGCTGCGCGGTCAGCGGATTTTCCGCATGGCGCCCATCCACCACCATTACGAGCTGAAGGGCTGGCCCGAGCCCAGGGTGATAGTCCGCTTCTGGATCATCACCCTGATGCTGGTGCTGATCGGCCTGGCCACCCTCAAGGTGAGATAAATGATGCTGCCGGAACGCATAGTGATCATCGGGTTGGGGCAGACGGGATTTTCCTGTGTGCGCTATTGCCTGGAGCGGGGGCGCCGCCCGCTGGTGATGGACACCCGTGCCCGGCCGCCGGGGGCGGAACAACTGCCACCCGGCATCGACTGCCGCTTCGGTGCCCTCGACGCCGCCAGCCTGCTGGCGGCGGACTTGATCGTGGCAAGCCCCGGCGTGCCCCTGGCTACCCCCGAGGTGCGCCAGGCGCAGGCTGCCGGGGTGGAAATCGTGGGCGACGTGGAGCTGTTCCTGCGGGAATGCCGGGCCCCGGTCATCGCCATCACCGGCTCCAACGGCAAGAGCACCGTTACCACCCTGGTGGGCGAGATGGCGGCCGAGGCCGGCCTGGCGGTGGGGGTGGGCGGCAATATCGGCACCCCGGCGCTGGATCTGCTGGCCGGGCCGCTGGAGCTGGCGGTACTGGAGCTGTCCAGCTTTCAGCTGGAAACCACTCCCGGGCTGGCGGCGCTGGCCGCCACCGTGCTCAACATCAGCGAGGATCACCTGGATCGCTACGATTCCCTGGCCCACTACCGGGACACCAAGCTGGGTATCTACCGGGGCGCCGGCCTGTGCGTCTACAACCGGGAAGACGACCAGACCCGGCCGCCGGCCGGTAGCCCGGCGGTCGGTTTCGGCCTGGACGCACAGGAATACGGCCGGATCGAGCAGGGGGGCGAGCTTTGGCTGAGCCGCCATGGCGAGCCGGTGCTGCCGGTGTCGGCGCTGCGCATCCTCGGCGCCCACAACCAGCTCAACGCCCTGGCGGCCATGGCCCTGGCGGACCGGGCCGGTATACCGCGCCAGGCACAGCTGGCGGTGTTGCGCCGTTTCGGCGGCCTGCCCCACCGCTGCCAGTTCGTGGCCGAGAAAAACGGGGTGCGCTGGCTCAACGATTCCAAGGCCACCAATGTGGGCGCCACCCTGGCGGCCATCGCCGGGGTGGCCGAGGCGGTGCCCGGCCGGTTGTGGCTGATCGCCGGCGGCCAGGGCAAGGGTCAGGATTTCGGCCCGCTCAAGCCCCTGCTCGAACGGCGCATCGCCGGCATGGCCTGCTTCGGCCAGGACAGGGCGGCGCTGCTGCGGCTGGGCGGCAACACCCGGGAAGTGGCCGATCTGGCCGGGGCCGTGGCCTGGTGCGCCGAACGGGCGGCCCCCGGTGACTGGGTGCTGTTCGCCCCGGCCTGCGCCAGCCTGGACATGTATCCCAATTACCAGGCCCGGGGCGATCACTTCATGGCCCTGGTGGAGGCGTTATGAAGCTGTTGCCCTCCTTCGGTACCGACTGGCTGCTGCGTCCCTCCCAGGGGCTCGTCTACGATCGCCAACTGGTGGTGCTGGCGCTGTCGCTGATGGCCATCGGCCTGGTGATGGTGTCCTCCGCCTCCATCGCCGAGGGCATCAACGTCGGCAATGATCCCTTCTATTTCGTCAAGCGCCACGGCGCCTTCCTGCTGATCTGCCTGATGCTCGCCAGCCTGATGCTGCAGGTGCCCATGGCGCGCTGGCAGCAGTTCAACGCCAGCTTCCTGATCCTGGCGCTGCTGCTGCTGGTGGCGGTATTGCTGCTGGGGCGCAATATCAACGGCAGTACCCGCTGGCTGGCCCTGGGACCCATCAACGTGCAGCCGGCGGAGATCGCCAAGCTGGCCCTGTTCACCTTCCTGGCCGGCTACCTGGTGCGCAAGCAGGAGGAGGTGCGCGGCCAGTGGCGCGGCTTCCTCAAGCCCCTGGCGGTAATGGGCGTGATGTCGGTGCTGCTGCTGATGCAGCCGGATCTGGGCTCGGTGGTGGTGCTGTTCGTCACCACCATCGGCATGCTGTTCCTCGCCGGCGCCCGGCTCAGCCAGTTTGTCAGCCTGATCGTGCTGGGCGTCGGCCTGGTGGGTTTCCTGATCATCACCTCGCCCTACCGGATGCGACGGGTGACGTCCTTCCTCAACCCCTGGGAGGATCCCTTCGGCAGCGGCTATCAGCTGACCCAGTCGCTGATGGCCTTCGGCCGTGGCGGCTGGTTCGGCGAGGGCCTCGGCAACTCCATCCAGAAGCTCGAGTACCTGCCCGAGGCCCACACCGACTTCGTGTTCGCCATCCTCGGCGAGGAACTGGGCTTCAGCGGGGTGCTGCTGGTGTTGCTGCTGCAGGCCTGGCTGGCGTTCAAGGCGCTGCACATCGGGCAGAAGGTCTTGATGGGCGGCCGCCAGTACGAAGGCTACCTGGCCATGGGCATCGGCATCTGGTTCAGCTTCCAGACGGTGGTCAACGTGGGCGCGGCCTCGGGCCTGCTGCCCACCAAGGGCCTGACCCTGCCCCTGGTGAGCTACGGCGGCTCCAGCCTGCTGGTGATCAGCACCGCCGTGGCCATACTGGTGCGCATCGACTTCGAGTGGCGGCGGGACAATATGCAGGCCAGACAACGGGAGGTGGCATGAGTGCTGACAAGACCCTGCTGGTGATGGCGGGCGGCACCGGAGGCCATGTGTTCCCGGGGCTGGCGGTGGCGGATCTGCTCCGGGCCGAGGGCTGGCACATCCACTGGCTCGGCACCGCCGAGCGGATGGAAGCCCAACTGGTACCCAGGCACGGTTATCCGCTGCACACCATCGACATCGCCGGGGTGCGCGGCAACGGCCTCAAGCGGCTGCTGCTGGCGCCCTTCCAGATCCTGAAGGCGGTCTGGCAGGCGCGGCGGCGGCGGGGCCGCGGTCCGGCGGTGGGGGGGGGGGGGGGGGTCTTCTTCAACATAGTGGCGCGGGGGGGAAAA
>NZ_NMUO01000217.1 GCF_002237365.1 Zobellella denitrificans | reverse complement strand
CGGCCCAGAGAAACCAGAACAAAGGCCAGAAATAACGCTGGTAGCCTTTGGCGGCGTCCAGGTAGACCCCCGCGTGCAGGGCGGCGGCCGAGGCCACCAGGGCGGTGAGCAGCACGAAGGTCACCGCCATGCCGTCCACCCTGAGTTCTATCCCCAGGGGAGCCGGCCAGCCGCCCAGGGCATAGTAGAGCCCGCCCTCCCGGGCGACGGTCAGCCACAGGCCGGCGGACACCAGCGCCTGCAGCAGTATACCGGCCCAGCAGAGCCAGTAGCCGCGCCGAAAATCCACCAATACGGACATCACCGCCCAGGCCAGGGGGGTAAACAGCAAACCGGGGATCAGCAGCGCCAGCATCAGGAGTCGGGCCCTCGGTCCAGGCCGCTGTGCCCGCTCAGGTGGTACCAGCGCCGGATCAGCACCAGCGCCAGGGCGGAGGCCGCCAGCGCCACCACTATGCCGGTCAGCACCAGCGCCTGGGGCACGGGATCGGCGACGCCGTCGGACTGGGCCA
>NZ_NMUO01000022.1 GCF_002237365.1 Zobellella denitrificans | reverse complement strand
AGGCAGATCCACCGGCGGGTGCCCCGGCTGGCGATCCGCCGCCAGGGCAAGGGGGTGGCGCTGGGCTTTCGCCGGCACCAGTCCCACGAACTGGTGGAGATCGACCATTGCGGCGTGCTGGCGCCATCCCTGTCGGCCCTGATCCCGCCCCTGCGTGCCCTGCTCAACCGGCTGCAGGCGGTCAGGCAGCTCGGCCACCTGGAACTGTACCAGGCGGCCGAAGGCATCGCCCTGCTGCTGCGTCACGGCGGCGCCCTGTCCAACCGGGATCTGGACAGCCTGCTGGCCTTCGCCCAGGAGCGGGAACTGGCGCTGTTTTTACAGGACGATGTCGGCCGGCGCCCTTTACATGTTCCCTTTCCGCTTTATTATCAAATAGATAATATTAAGCTTTCGTTTACTCCCGGGGACTTTATCCAGATCAATGGCCGGCTCAACGAACAGCTGGTGCGTCAGGCGCTGGCCTGGCTGGCGCCCGAGCCCGGGCAAGCGGTGCTGGATTTGTTCTGTGGCGTGGGCAATTTTTCCCTGCCGCTGGCCGCGGCCGGACATCCCGTGGTCGGGGTGGAGGGAGTGATGGAGATGGTGGAGCAGGCCCGCGGCAACGCGGAAGACAACGACCTGCCCGGAGCCCGCTTCCATAGGGCCGATCTGGCCGCCGACTTCACCGCCGAGTCCTGGGCCCGGCAGGGCTTCGGCGCCGTGCTGCTGGATCCGGGGCGGGCCGGGGCCGAGCAGGTGATGCCCTATCTGCTGAAGCTCTCGCCGCGGCGGCTGCTCTACGTCTCCTGCAACCCGGCCACCCTGGCCCGGGACAGCGAGGCCCTGCTGGCGGGGGGCTACCGGCTCGCCCGCCTCGGCCTCATTGATATGTTCCCCCATACGGCCCATTGCGAAGCGATGGCCTTGTTTGAACTCAGTTAAGGGACGCTTATGGTTTCAGTGCGCGACACCCACCTCAGATCAACCTTCAGCCTGGCGGAATGGGCGGCGGCCCTGCCGCTGGATGCCAGGGAGCGGGAGCAGCTGACGGCGGTCTACGACTATTGCCGCCGGTTGGGGGCGCCCGCCGAGGTGGAGCAGCGACTGCACGCCCAGGGCGTGGAGATGGTGGGCATACTGCTGACCCTGAGCATGGATCTGGATACCCACAAGGCGGCCCTGCTCTATCCCTTTCTGGAAAGCGGTTACCTCGGCCTGGAGCGGGCTCGGGAAGATTTCGGCGACAATATCGCCCGCCTGCTGCAGGGGGTGGCCGACATGGAGGCCATCCGCTCGTTGCAGCATGTGCACAGCGACAAGAGTTCCGAGGCCCAGGTCGACAGGGTCCGTCGCATGCTGCTGGCCATGGTGGAAGACGTACGGGCCGTGGTGATCAAGCTGGCCGAGCGGATCACCTGCCTGCGCGAGGTGAAAAGCGCCGACGAGGAGACCCGGGTGCTGGTGGCCAAGGAGATCGCCAACATCTATGCGCCGCTGGCCAACCGGCTCGGCATCGGCCAGCTCAAATGGGAGCTGGAGGATCTGTCGTTCCGCTACCTGCATCCGGACACCTACAAGCGCATCGCCAGGTTGCTGGACGAGAAGCGGCTGGCGCGGGAAGCCTATATCGACAACTTCGTCGCCGGGCTCAAGGCGGCGCTGCGCGACGCGGGCATCGAGGCCGAGGTGTACGGCCGGCCCAAGCACATCTACAGCATCTGGCGCAAGATGCAGAAGAAGCACCTGGACTTCGACGAGCTGTTCGATGTGCGCGCGGTGCGGGTGGTGACCAAGCACCTGCAGGACTGCTACGCGGCCCTGGGGGTGGTGCACACCCAGTGGCGCCACATCCCCCGGGAGTTCGACGATTACGTGGCCAATCCCAAACCCAACGGCTACCAGTCCATCCATACGGTGGTGATCGGGCCCGAGGGCAAGACGGTGGAGATCCAGATCCGCACCGATCAGATGCACCAGGATGCGGAACTGGGGGTGGCGGCCCACTGGAAGTACAAGGAAGGCGCCGTCGCCGCCAGGCAGAGCGGCTTCGAGGAAAAGATCGCCTGGCTCAGGAAACTGCTGGCCTGGCAGGAAGACATGGCCGAGAGCGGCTCCCTGGTGGACGAGCTGCGCAGCCAGGTGTTCGAGGACAGGGTCTATGTGTTCACGCCCAAGGGGGAAGTGGTGGACATGCCCGCCGGCGCCACCCCGCTCGATTTCGCCTACTACATCCACAGCCAGATCGGCCACCGCTGCATCGGCGCCAAGATCGACGGCCGCATCGTGCCCTTCACCTACCAGCTGCAGACCGGTGACCAGGTGGAGATCATCACCCAGAAGCAGCCCAATCCCAGCCGGGACTGGATGAACCCCAACCAGGGCTTCTTGCGCACCAGCCGGGCCCGCTCCAAGGTGGCCACCTGGTTCAAGAAGCAGGACAGGGACAAGAACATCCACGCCGGCCGCGAGGTGCTCGACAAGGAGCTGGACCGCCTGGGGCTGACCTTCTCCCAGATCGACAAGAAGGCGCTGGAGCGGTTCAACGTGGCCACCCTGGACGATCTGCTGGCCGGCATCGGCGGCGGCGACCTGCGCATCAACCAGCTGCTCAATTACCTGCAGGGGCAGCACAAGAAGCCGACCAGCGCCGAGCAGGACGAGCAGGTGCTGCGCCAGCTGGAGCAGAAGGCGGCGAAGAAGCCACAGGATCACAAGGCCCATGGCCATATAGTGGTGCAGGGGGTGGGCAACCTGTTGACCAACACCGCCCGCTGCTGCCAGCCGATACCGGGCGACGAGATCGTCGGTTTCATCACCCAGGGGCGGGGCATCTCCATCCACCGGGCCGACTGCGAGCAGCTCAAGGAGCTGGCGGCCCAGCACCCGGAGCGGATGGTGGACGCGGTCTGGGGCGAGAACTATTCCGGCGGCTACAACCTCACCATGCGGGTGGTGGCCAACGACAGATCCGGCCTGCTGCGGGACATCACCACCATCCTCGCCAACGAGAAGATCAACGTGATGGGCGTCAACAGCCGCTCCAACCGCAAGCAGCAGACCGCCATCATCGACATGGAGCTCGAGGTCTACAATATCGATACCCTGAGCCGGACCCTGGCCAAGATCAGCCAGTTGCCGGACATACTGGAAGCCAAGCGGCTGTAACGGGAGCAAGGATGGAACATTACAACTACTCGCTCGGCGATCTGCTGGCCATCATGGCGGCGCTGCGGGATCCGGAAAACGGCTGTCCCTGGGATCTGAAACAGGACTTCGCCAGCATAGTGCCCTACACCCTGGAAGAGGCCTACGAGGTGGCCGACACCATAGAGCGGGGGGCGCTGGCGGAGCTGCCCGGGGAACTGGGCGACCTGCTGTTCCAGGTGGTGTTCTATGCCCGCCTGGGGGAGGAGCAGTCATTGTTCAACTTCGGCGACGTGGTGCAGTCCATCAGCCACAAGCTGGTGGCCCGCCATCCCCACGTGTTCGGCAACGCCGACTTCGACAGCGAAGAACAGGTCAAGGCCAACTGGGAAAACACCAAGGCCGAGGAGCGAAGAGCCAAGGACGCCGCGGCCACCAGCGCCCTGGACGACATTCCCCGCAGCCTGCCGGCGCTGTCCCGGGCCAACAAGATCCAGAAGCGCTGCGCCGCGGTCGGCTTCGACTGGCGTGAACTGCCGCCGGTGGTGGACAAGATCCGCGAAGAGCTGGACGAAGTGATGGCCGAGCTGGACGAGCCGGAGCGGGATCAGGACAGGGTGGCGGACGAGCTCGGCGATCTGCTGTTCGCTACCGTCAACCTGGTACGCCACCTCAAGCAGGATCCGGAGGCGGTACTGCGCCGGGCCAACGACAAGTTCGAACGCCGTTTCCGGGCGGTGGAGCAGGCGCTGCGGGCCGATGGCAAGGACAGCCGGGCCTGCAGCCTGGAAGAGCTGGACGGTTACTGGAACCGGGTCAAGCGGCAGGAGTCCTGAACAGCTGTTGATGACCTTTGCGAAGCTTGCCCCGTGATCGACTTATGCGGTTATGGCAACGACTTTGTCATCAAACAAAAAACGCCACCCCTGCGGGTGGCGTTTTGCTATCGGCGGAATAACGGGATCAGTTGTCCCTGATCCAGTGATCCATGTCGGTCTTCAGGTTGTCGGAACGGGTGCCGAAGATGGCCTGTACTCCGGAGCCGGCCACCACCACGCCGGCGGCGCCCAGCTTCTTCAGTTGGGCCTGGTCCACCTGGGCCACGTCCTTCACGCCCACCCGCAGCCGGGTGATACAGGCGTCGAGGCTGGCGATGTTGTTCTTGCCGCCGAAAGCGGTGACCAGTTGCTCGGCCATTTCGGAGCCGCCCTGTTTGGCGCCTTCCTCGCTGGCCTCTTCCCGGCCCGGGGTCTTCAGATCCAGCTTGACGATGGCGACCCGGAACAGGGTGTAGTAGAGGGCGCCGTAGGCCAGGCCCAGGATGGGGAACATCCAGCCTTTGGTCGATTGCGAGAAGAACACCACGAAGTCGATAAAGCCGTGGGAGAAGGTCATGCCGTGCTTCATGCCCAGCAGTATGGTCAGCACATAGGCGGAGCCGGCCAGCAGGGCGTGGATGCCGTAGAGCACCGGCGCCACGAACATGAAGGCGAACTCGATGGGCTCGGTGATGCCGGTCAGGAAGGAGGTCAGGGCGGCGGAGATCATGATGCCGCCGACCTTGGCGCGGTTTTCCGGCTTGGCGGAGTGCCAGATGGCAATGGCGGCGGCGGGCAGGCCGTACATCTTGAACATGTAGCCACCGGCCATGTTGCCGGCGCTGGGATCGCCGGCGATATAGCGGGCAATTTCGCCGCGGAACACTTCACCGGCGGCGTTGGTGTAGGTGCCGGCCTCGAAGAAGAAGGGCACGTTCCAGATGTGGTGCAGGCCGAAGGGGATCAGCGCCCGCTCCACCACGCCGTAGATGCCGAAGGCCAGGGCCGGGTTCTGGTAGGCGGCCCAGTCGGAGAAGCTGTTGATGGCGCTGCCGATGGGCGGCCAGATAAAGGACAGGGCCACGCCGGTGAAGATGGCGGTGACGCCGGTGATGATGGGCACGAAGCGCTTGCCCGCGAAGAAGCCCAGGTAGTCGGGCAACTGGATGCGGTAAAAGCGGTTGAACAGGTAGGCGGCGATGCCGCCGGCGATGATGCCGCCGAGCACGCCGGTATCGGTCAACTGTTTGATCAGGGTAGCGTCGGTGGCCGGATCCAGGCCGGTGACGATGGGGCCCATGACGCCGATGGCGGCGGTCAGCACGAAGTAACCGACCACGGCGGCCAGGGCGGCCACGCCGTCGTTGTTGGTGAAGCCGAGGGCCACACCGACGGCGAAGATCAGCGGCAGGTTGCCGAAGATGGCGCCGCCGGCCTGGGCCATCAGCATGGACACGATATGGGGCAGCCAGCTGAAGTCGGCGGCACCGATACCGAGCAGCAGGCCGGCCACCGGCAGCACCGATACCGGCAGCATCAGCGACTTGCCGACTTTCTGCAGGTTGGAAAAGGCGTTTTTAAGCATAAAAAACACTCCAGGACAAAGGATGTAACGGATTTTCAGGTAGTATAGAAGCTTGTTGGCCATATATTGATTGAATCGATTCAGCTTGTGCAACCCGGAGTGTAAAAAGGGGGATCGAGTGCGCATTTCGCCGGCGTTTATCGGTAACAAAGCAACAGTTTCTTACAAAACGTTACACAAGGCTCAACCTTTGCCAGGCGGCGCCGATAGATAGCCCAGGAGGACGACCGATGAAGCGAATATCCTGTTTACTATTGCTGTGCTGCAGCCTGCAGGCCTTTGCCCAAGAGCGGGATCCGGCTGCCTCCGGCACGGTCGCGACCGACGATCTCAGGGCCGTGCCCCTGTACGAGGAGCACGAGCTGATCCGCTGGATCAACGACAACCGCCACCTGCAGCAGGTGCGGGACAAGGATAACTGTCAACTGGTGCAGGATATCGAGGCCAGGGCCGAGGTACTGCGGCTGCCTTCCTACCAGTTCCTGTGGGGGGACATGCTGGCCTGGGGGGTCTGTGTGCCCAAACAGCCACGGCGGGGCATGGCGATGATCTGGAAGGCGGCGGAGCAGGGCTTGCCGGCGGCGCTGGAACAGCTGGGCCGGTATTACTACAGCGGCACCCTGGTGCAGCAGAACCGGGAGCGGGCCGCGCCCCTGATGCAGGAGGCCGCCAGCCTGGGCTTCGAGAAGGCCCAGTTCACCTGGGCCCGCTGGCTGCTGGAGGGCGCCGGCAGCCCGCTGGACTATCCCCAGGCCTATCTGTGGCTGAAGCAGATAGTCACCGCCGATCCGGCCCGGCACCGGGAGGCGGAGCGCCTGAGCCAGGGCCTGGCCGCCCGCATGCCGCCCCACAAGGTCAAGGAGCTGAACCACCAGCTGCTGTTCTGAACCGGAATGCCGGCGGGCGTCGTGCTCCGGCGCCCGCTACCGGGACGCGCTTGTCATCGCCGACATTTCATGTCACCTTAGTGCACTAATGTGTATCATGTATATATATTAGCCGCCGACCCAGGATACCCGCTGAATGAAGCTGACCACCTATACCGATTTCGGACTGAGAGCCATGATGTACCTGGCCACCCTGCCCAGGGGCGAACTGACCAGCGTCGCCCATGTCTCCAGGCTGTACGATGTGTCCCGCAACCACATGGTCAAGGTGGTCAACCAGCTGGCGCGGGAAGGCTACATCCATGCGGTACGGGGCAAGAATGGCGGTATCCGCCTGGCCCGGGCGCCGGAAGACATCAATATCGGGCAGGTGATCCGCAGCCTGGAACACAACCTCAGGGGCATCGACTGCGGCAGCCCGGCCTGTTACCTGGTGCCCGCCTGTCGCCTGAAGGATGCCCTTCAGCTGGCGATGGAAGCCTTTCTACGGGTGATGGAAAGCTATACCCTGGCCGACCTGGTGGGCAACAGGGACGAACTGACGGTGATCTTCAGGCAGCTCGAGCCGCGTGCCAGTCAGGCCTGAACTCAGGACCGGTAGTATTGGGGCAGCACCCGGGCCAGTTTCACCATGTTGTTTTCCACTTCCAGTATTTCGATGGGGTAACCCGCCAGCCGCAGGCCTATATTGGCCTGGGGGATCTCTTCCAGGTATTCCAGGATCAAACCGTTGAGGGAGCGGGGGCCGTCGGTGGGCAGCGCCCAGCCCAGTTCCTTGTTGATGTCCCTGATGCTGGCCGAGCCCTCGATCAGGTAGGAGCCGTCCTCCTGGGGCTTGATCTCGTCGCTCAGGGTCGGGCTGATGGTGGTGGTGAAATCGCCGACGATCTCCTCCAGAATGTCGTCCAGGGTGACCAGGCCCTGGATGTCGCCGTATTCATCCACGATAAGGCCGATGCGCTCCTTGTTGCGCTGGAACTTGAGCAACTGCACGTTGAGCGGGGTGGCCTCGGGGATGTAGTAGATTTCGCGCACCGCCCGCATCAGGCTCGACTTGCTGAACTCCTCCTTGGCCAGCAGGCGCAGGGCGTCGCGGGCATGGATAAAGCCCAGGGCGTCGTCGATGCTGTCCCGGTACAGCAGGACCTTGGTGTGCGGGCTCTGCAGCAGCCGCCGGCTGATGGTCTTCCAGTCCTGGGTCACGTCGATGCCGTAGATCTCGTTGCGCGGCACCATGATGTCGTCCACCGTCACCTTTTCCAGATCCAGGATGGACACCAGCATGTCCTGGTGGCGGCGGGGGATCAGGGCGCCGGCCTCGTTGACGATGGTGCGCAGCTCCTCCGAGCTGATGGCGGTATCCTCCCGGCCCTGGGGATTGATGCGCAGCAGCGCCAACAGGCCGTTGGAGATGGCGTTGATGGTCCACACCGCCGGGTAGAGCAGCACCATCAGCGGCTTGAGCAGAAAGGAGGCCGGAAAGGCGACCCGTTCCGGATAGAGCGCCGCCAGGGTTTTGGGGGTGACTTCGGCGAAGATCAGCACCACTATGGTCAGGGCGATGGTGGCCACGGCCACGCCGTAGTCGCCGAACAGGCGGATGGCGATCAGGGTGGCGATGGCCGACGCCAGTATGTTGACCAGGTTGTTGCCGATCAGGATCAGGCCGATCAGCCGGTCGGGGCGGGCCAGCAGTTTTTCGACCCGGGTGGCGGATTTGTGCTTGTTCTGGGCCAGGTGGCGCAACCGATAACGGTTGAGCGACATCATGCCGGTTTCGGAACTGGAAAAAAAGGCGGAGATAAAGAGTAAGGCTATCAGGATACCGGTAAGGGTACCCGTGGATATGTCGTCCAAGCAGACCGTCCTGTGTAAAAAAGCTGATCAATTTCTAAGGGTTTAGGCCGGTACTGTCAAGTCGCGGCTAACCCAGCAGTACCTCGCGCACGAAACGGCTGCCGAAATAGGCCAGGGTCAGCAATACGCTGCCGGCCACGCTGGTCCAGATCACCTTGCGTCCGCGCCAGCCGAGGCGGTGGTGTCCCCACAGCAGGCCGACATAGACGCACCAGGCCAGTATGGTGAGGATGGCCTTGTGGGCCTTGCCGGGGCTGAACATCTCCTGCAGGAAGAAGAGCCCGCTGGAGATGGACAGGGTCAGCAGCACCACCCCGACGAAGATGAGGCGGAACAGGTAGCGTTCTATGGTCATCAGCGGCGGCATCGCCGGCAGGTTGGACAGCTTGTGCTTTTTCAGCCGGTTGTCGAGAAAACCCAGCAGGATGGCGAGCAGGCAGGCGATCACCAGCAGGGAGTAGGAGATAAGCCCCAGGCCGATGTGCAGCAGCACCGCCGGACGGGTTTCCAGATGCATGCCATAGTAGCTCGGCAACAGCAGGTCCGCCGCCAGCAGCAGGCCGGCAAAGCCGTAGACCAGCGGCATCAGCAGCCAGACGTTGAACCGGCTGACCAGCAGGGTCATCAGTGCACAGATGATCAGGCTGACGACGGAGGCCACGTTGAGCATGCTCAGGTTCTGGCCGGGAACCAGCACCACGGTGTCGAACAGCCAGAGCCCATGCAGGCCCAGCGCGAACAGCGCGGCCAGCAGGCCATAGCGGCGGCTCTGGCTGTGGGGGTTGAGCAGATGGTGCACACAGGCGAAGGCCGCCAACAGATAAAAGGCCATCGCCAATACAGCAAGCAATTCCATAGTGAACGTAAGCCATTAACCGGTAAAATAAAGAAGGACGGCCAGTATACCCCCAAGGGAAGCCATGTCGCTACCTGAGGTCGCTTAAGTTCGGCCGGCAACTTGGGTATACTGGTCGCAATTTTCGCCAATTGCGGACTCAGTCATGTTTGAAAATCTCACCGAACGGTTGTCGCGCACCCTGAAGAACATCAGCGGCCGCGGGCGCCTCACCGAAGAAAATATCAAAGAGACCCTGCGCGAGGTGCGCATGGCCCTGCTGGAGGCCGACGTGGCCCTGCCGGTGGTGCGGGACTTCGTCAACCGGGTCAAGGAACGGGCGGTGGGCCAGGAGGTTTCCAAGTCCCTGAGCCCGGGCCAGGCCTTCATCAAGATAGTCAACGCCGAGCTGGTGGCGGTGATGGGCGAGGCCAACGAGGCGCTCAACCTGGCGGTCACTCCGCCGGCGGTGATCCTGATGGCGGGCCTGCAGGGGGCCGGTAAGACCACCTCGGTGGGCAAGCTGGCCAAGTTCCTGAAGGAACGGCACAAGAAGAAGGTGCTGGTGGTGAGCGCCGACGTCTACCGGCCGGCGGCGATCAAGCAGCTGGAGACCCTGGCGGCGGATCTGGGGGTGGAATGCTTCCCCAGCCGGGCGGACCAGAAGCCGGTGGACATCGGCCGCAATGCCGTGGACCATGCCCGCAAGCAGTTCTTCGACGTGGTGCTGGTGGATACCGCTGGCCGGCTGCACGTGGACGAAGAGATGATGGCCGAGATCCAGCAGCTGCACGCGGCCATCGAGCCTGTCGAAACCCTGTTCGTGGTGGACGCCATGACCGGCCAGGACGCGGCCAATACCGCCAAGGCGTTCAGCGAGGCGCTGCCGCTGACCGGTGTCATCCTCACCAAGGCGGACGGCGATGCCCGGGGCGGTGCCGCCCTGTCGGTGCGCCACATCACCGGCAAGCCGATCAAGTTCATCGGTGTCGGCGAAAAGACCGACGCCCTGGAGCCCTTCCACCCGGACCGCATCGCCTCGCGTATCCTCGGCATGGGCGACGTGCTCTCGCTCATCGACCAGATGGAGCGTTCGGTGGACAAGGGCAAGGCGGCCGAAATGGCCCAGAAGCTGAAAAAGGGCAAGGGCTTCGATCTGGAGGACTTCCGCGACCAACTGGTGCAGATGCGCAACATGGGCGGCATGATGAGCCTGATGGACAAGCTGCCGGGCATGAACCAGCTGCCGGACAACGTCAAGGATCAGGTCAACGACAAGCTGACGGTGCGGATGGAGGCCATCATCAACTCCATGACGCCGAAGGAGCGCCGCCATCCGGATCTGATCAAGGGGTCGCGCAAGCGCCGCATCGCCCTGGGTTCCGGCACCGATGTGCAGGAGGTCAACAAGCTGCTCAAGCAGTTCACCCAGATGCAGAAGATGATGAAGAAGATGTCCGGCAAGGGCGGCATGCGCAAGATGATGAGCCAGATGCAGGGACTGATGGGCCCGGGCGGACTGGGCGGCGGTCGGCGCGGTCCCTTCTGAGGCCGGGGCCGGGCCAAGCCGGTTGCATTCTCGCCGGATCGGAGTACAATTGCGCGGCTTATTTTAAGCCGGGGTTCGCATTGTCTGCGAACCTTGTTTGTTTCAAGTAAATAGAGGACGGTATGGTAACCATTCGTTTACAACGTGGTGGCGCGAAAAAGCGTCCGTTCTACCAAGTAGTCGTTGCTGACAGCCGCTACGCCCGCGATGGCCGTTTCATCGAGCGCGTTGGCTTCTTCAACCCGATCGCTTCCGGCCAGGCAGAAAAACTGCGTCTGGACCTGGAGCGCATCAATCACTGGGTAGGCCAGGGCGCCAACGTGTCCGATCGCGTAGCCAAGCTGATCAAAGACGCTGCCAAAGCCGCAGCCTGAGTCTTGACGGGTAGGGAGTTAAGGTGAGCGAACCTGTAGTAGTAGGCCAACTGGGCGCCGTTTACGGCATTAAAGGTTGGTTGAAGGTCAACTCCTTTACCGACCAGCCGGAAGGCATTTTCGATTACCGGCCCTGGCTGGTGAGAGATGGCAAAGGCTGGCGCGAAATCCAGGTGACTGGGTGGAAGCGTCACAACAAGGGGCTCATCTGCAAGCTGGCCGATATCGACCAGCGGGAAGAGGCCCAGGCACTGACCGGTGTCGACATCGCGGTAAGCGCGGATGCATTTCCGCCCCTGCCGGAAGATGAATTTTACTGGCGCGATCTGATCGGTTGTCGGGTGCTCAACACCAGGGGCTATGATTTCGGCCTGGTGGAGCAACTGATGGAAACCGGCTCCAACGACGTGCTGGTGGTCAAAGCCAATGCCAACGATGCATTTGGTCAACGGGAACGGTTGATCCCGTTTTTGGAAGATCAGGTGATCAAGTCCGTGAACCTTCAGGACAAAATCATCGAAATTGATTGGGATCCGGATTTTTAATTCCAGTCGCACCGCGCGGAGAGAATCATGTGGATAGGGGTGGTCAGCCTCTTCCCGGAGATGTTCCGGGCAGTATCCGACTATGGAGTAACCGGTAGGGCCGTCAAGGACGGTCTGCTGACATTTGAATGCTGGAATCCGCGGGATTTCACCCGGGACAGACACCGCACTGTCGACGACAGACCCTACGGGGGCGGGCCCGGAATGCTGATGATGGTCCAGCCCCTGCGCGATGCCATCGCGGCGGCGCGGGCGGCGGCAGGCGAGGGAGCCAGGGTGATTTACCTGTCCCCCCAGGGCCGCAAGCTGGACCAGCAAGGCGTGCGCGAACTGGCCGGCCAGGAGAAGCTGATCCTGGTGGCGGGACGCTACGAAGGAGTGGATGAGCGCGTCATCCAGGCCGATATCGACGAAGAGTGGTCGGTCGGCGATTACGTGCTCAGTGGCGGCGAATTGCCGGCCATGGTGCTGATCGATGCGGTGGCCCGTCTGGTGCCCGGCGTCCTGGGCGACATGGCGAGTGCGGAGCAGGATTCCTTCAGTGAAGGTTTGCTGGATCATCCCCACTACACGCGCCCGGAGCAACTGGCGGGAATGGCCGTTCCCAAAGTGTTGCTCAGTGGCAACCACGCCGAGGTGGCACGCTGGCGAATGCAGCAGTCGTTGGGCCGGACCTGGTTAAGAAGGCCGGAACTCTTGAACAACCTAGCTCTGACTGACGAGCAAGAGCAGCTTCTTGCCGAATTTGTCCGCGACTGTCGCGGCAAGCAGTAGAGTTTTCAGTTTACCCTAGGTAAGGAAATATCATGAGCAACATCATCAAGCAGCTTGAAGAAGAACAATTGCGCAAAGATATCCCCGACTTCGGTCCGGGTGATACCGTGCGCGTACAGGTACGCGTTGCCGAAGGCGGCAAAGAGCGTCTGCAGGCCTACGAAGGCGTGGTCATCGCCAAGCGTAACCGCGGTCTGCACTCTTCCTTCACCGTACGCAAGATCTCCAGCGGTGAAGGCGTTGAGCGTACCTTCCAGACTCACAGCCCGCTGATCGGCAGCGTGGAAGTGAAGCGTCGTGGTGCCGTCCGCCGCGCCAAGCTTTACTACCTGCGCGACCGTGCCGGCAAGTCTGCTCGTATCAAAGAGCGTCTTACCGCCAAGAACGGCAAATAAGCCAAGCCGGTTCGGCTGTCGAAAAAGGCCCGCGATTGCGGGCCTTTTCGTTTTCCATCCATCCCGGATCTTTCATGGCCTGAGCGGGCTGTCCATTTACCGGTAAACTGGCTAGGATGATCCTTTCCTTTGATTTCAAGGATGTTTCCATGCCCATTACCGTTTGGGGCCTGGCCATCGCCCAGGCGCTGCTGGCGTCGGGCAATATCCTGCTGGTGTCGGTATCGGCGCTGATCGGCCAGCACCTGGCGGCGGATCCCCTGTTCATCACCCTGCCGGTGGCCTGCCAGTTTCTGGGGCTGATCCTCTCCACCCTGCCCGCCGCCCACCTGATGCAGACCCTGGGGCGCAAGACCGGCTTCGTGCTCGGCAATGTAATCGGCTTGCTCGGCACCTGGGTGGCCCTGCAGGGACTGGCGGCGACCAGCCTGGCCGGCTTCACCCTGGGCACCTTCCTGATCGGCATCGCCATCGGAGTGGGCCAGCAGTACCGTTTCGCGGCCCTCGAAGCCTGCGACAGCAGCCTGCATCCTAGGGCCATCAGCCTGGTGATGGCCGGTGGCGTGCTGGCGGCGGTGCTCGGTCCCAACCTGGCGGTCTGGTCCCGCGACTGGTATGCGGCCAACCCCTACGGCGGCGCCTTTTACGGCCTGTCCGGCCTCTATGTGGTGGCGTTGCTGCTGATCCTGCTGCTGCCCCTGCCCAGGGCCCGGCCGGTGAGCCAGGCGGAACGGGTGCGCTCCTACGGCGAGCTGTGCCGCCAGCCGCTGTTGCTGGCGGCGGTGGCCTCGGGCATGATCGGCTATGGCATCATGGTGCTGCTGATGACCGCGACCCCACTGGCGATGGATCACCACCGTCACGACTTTTCCGACACCGCCCTGGTGATCCAGTGGCATGTGCTCGGCATGTTCGTGCCTTCCTTTTTCACCGGCCATCTGATCCGGCGCTTCACCACCCGCCGGGTGATCCTCTGGGGCTGCGCCGCCCTGCTGCTGAGCGTGGCGATCAATCTTTCCGGCCAGGGCTTCTGGCATTACTGGTGGGGGCTGCTGTGGCTCGGCATCGGCTGGAACTTCACCTTTATCGGCGCCACCCATTTGCTGACCTTCAGCTACCAGCCGGCGGAGAAGGCCAAGGTGCAGGGCATGAACGATTTCCTGGTGTTCGGTGCCGCCGCCCTGGGCAGCCTTTTCTCCGGCCAGGGCGTCGCCCTGCTGGGCTGGGCCTGGCTCAACCTCCTCGCGATTCCCTGGATACTGCTGGTGTTGGTGCTGATCTGGCGGCTCAAGGCCGGTGAGCCGGTGGCGGCTTAGGCGCCTTGTCTCGGCGGCATGAGGCCTGGCGCCTCACCCCTCGCGGCTACAGCATAAAGTGGCGCGCCAGCAGGGCGCCGGTGAAGGGGGTCTTGAGGTAGAAGCCCCGCGGCAAGGTCAAGATCGGCTCCCCCCGAGGGCCGATCGCCTCGGTCAGGGCCCGGCTGTTGGCGGCCTTGGGCCGCAGTTGCAGCACCTGACCGTGGCGGGCGGTGATCTCCTGCACCCGTCCCAGGCTTATCAGTTCCATCAGCTCTTCCCAGTCCTGGCGCAGCAGTCGATCTTCCTCCAGGTCGGGTGTCCACAGCAGGGGCTGGCCGATGATCCTGTCACCGGGGGCGATTCCCCGTTCCCCCAGTACCGGTATCCACAATACCCGGGACAGCTTGTTGCGCACATTACTGTGCTCCCAGCGCAGGCCGGCGATATCGGTGAGCGGCGCCACACAGACAAAGGTGGTTTCCAGCGGCTTGCCGGCGGCATCGACGGGAATGCTCTTGAGCTCGACACCCAGTTCGGGAAAGTCCTGTTCGGGTTTGGAGCCGGCGCTGGCCCCCAGGGCCAGTTCCAGCAGTTGCCCCGTCCAGCCCTTGTCGCGCCGCAGGTGGGCGGGCACCGGCAGGTCCAGCCGCCCGGCCAGTTCGCCCAGGGGCAGGCCGGCCAGTTGTTCGGCCCGGGACAGCAGAGCTTCGATGGTCGGGGGACGTGAAATGGGGTTGCTCAATTTTTGCTCGCTCTCCGGGGCCGCTTTCAGGTGTGACATCTATCGTGTTTATCATTATAACTATTTGATTTTAATGACAGTATTGCTGTCTTTCGGGAAGGTTTCCGAAGGACGGGATGATATACCGGTTTTACCCGAGTATAAACATGCTGTTGCACAGCCTTATCCACAGAAACACTGGATAACTGTATTGCCGGCATGGCGGGGGGATTTTTCCGACCCTGGACAAGGCCAGGATCAGGTTTTTTTTCTTGCCGTTAACCCGGGAGCAACCCAGGCTCTGTGGATAAGTTGGTGGTGGTGGATCTTTAAGCTATCGGACTTATTCACACTGGGCCCAGCGAGGTTGATGCTGTGAAAAGATCCAGCTCGATCCTTTTTTATGGTGTTAAGTTATTGATTTATTTTTGACTTGCATTCTGTGTTTGGTAACCCTCGGTATGATGAAAGTCGCTGACAGCGCGGTGGAACGCAAGCTATACAACCTTTGTCACAAGCTTATCCACACGATTTGGGGGCAATCGATCGCCACAAGATCCTTTTTCTGTTTATAACTATTGACAGTAACCCAAGTTATTCAACATCCGGCCGTGTTGCCCTTGCTGCAGCACCATTTGCCGGGAATAGGGGAATATGGAACAATCATCCTTATGTTAGCTTTATTAGTCTGGTGATTGCGTGATAGATGGCGACGGTTTTCGTCCCAATGTAGGCATAGTGATCTGCAATCGCAAAGGCCAGGTGTTATGGGCCAGACGCTACGGGCAGCATTCCTGGCAGTTTCCCCAGGGCGGCGTGGACGACGGCGAAACGCCGGAGCAGTCCATGTACCGGGAGTTGTACGAGGAGATAGGGCTCAGGCCCGAAAACGTCACCCTGCTGGCAGTCACCCGCCACTGGCTCAAGTACAAGTTACCCAAGCGTCTGGTGCGGTGGGATAGCAATCCCGTGTGCATCGGTCAAAAACAGAAATGGTTTCTGTTGCGATTGGATTCGGATCATGAATCGCAGATCGAGTTCGGTTGCCACGGGCATCCGGAATTCGACGACTGGCGCTGGGTCAGCTACTGGTACCCGGTGCGCCAGGTGGTGTCTTTCAAGCGGGAAGTATATCGACGGGTGCTGCGGGAGTTCGCGCCCATAGTGATGGCGGAGCAGGGCCGCAAAGACGGGCGACGGCGGCACCGCTAGCGCGATTGACATTAAGGAGTAGGCGGCAGTGTTAAAGGAATTGCGGGAAATCGTTCAGCGGGTGACGGCCAGCTCCGATCTCAACGAAGCCATGTCCGAACTGGTCAAGAAGACCCGCGAAGCCATGCATGTGGACTGCTGCTCCATTTATCTGCGCCAGGATCTGGAACAGGCCTACCTGCTCGCCGCCACCGACGGCCTGGCGGTCGAGGCGGTGGGCCATGCCAAGATCCCGCTGGGGGAGGGCATCGTCGGCCTTATCGGCGAGAAGGAAGAGCTGATCAACCTGGCCGACGCCCAGCACCATCCCAAGTTCAAATACCTGCCCGAAGCCCATGAAGACGCCTTCAAGTCTTTCCTCGGCGCGCCCATCATCCACCAGCGCAAGGCCCTGGGGGTGCTGGTGGTGCAGCAGAAACAGGTCCGGCTGTTCGAGGAGGGGGAAGAATCCTTCCTGGTGACCCTGGCCTCCCAACTGGCCACGGTGATCGCCCATGCCGAGGCCAAGGGCAACCTCAAGTCTCCCAACTGGCACGGCATGCTGCGCGGTCTGGCCGGCTCTCCTGGCGTGGCCATCGGCCGGGCCTGGGTATGGCGGCCCAGGGTCGAGTTGAACCAGGTCAAGGCCCGCAAGGGCGACGACGTGGCCGCGCAGCACGAGCGTTTCGACAAGGTGCTGATCCAGGTGGAGGACGAACTCGACAGCATGGCGCTGCGCTTCAAGGAGTCTCAGGCCAGCGAGTCGGTGGCGGTGTTCGAGGTCTACCAATACATCCTCAAGGATCCGGTGTTCATCGGCCTGATCCGCGAGGAGATCGAGCGGGGCTGGACCGCCGGCAGCGCGGTCAAGCGGGTGTGCGAAAAGCAAATCGCCCAGTTCTCCACCATGTCCGATCCCTACCTGCGGGAGCGGGCGGCGGATGTACGGGATCTGGGGCAACGGCTGCTGACCCGGCTGATCCATGAAGACGAAGGTCCCCTGACGTTGGCCGAGCCCATCATACTGGTGGCGGACGAGATCAGCGCCACCCTGATCGCCGAGATCCCCCGGGACAAACTCAGGGGCATCGTTTCCGCCAAGGGGTCCATCAACTCCCACGCCGCCATCCTGGCCCGGGCCATGGGCATCCCCGCCGTCATGGGCATCGACCATTCCTTCGAACTGCTGGAGGAGCGCACCCTGATCGTCGACGGTTACAGTGGCGAACTGCTGGTGGAGCCGGTCGCCTCCGTGTTAAGGGAATACCGCCGGCTGATCGCCGAAGAAGCCCAGATGGACGAACTGTTCGCCACGGTGCGCAACGAGCGTTCGGTCACCCGGGACGGGGTCACGGTGTCGTTGCTGCTCAACGCGGGCCTGAGCGCCGATACCGATATCGCCATGAACGACGCGGCCGACGGGGTGGGGCTGTTCCGCACCGAGATCCCCTTCATGATGCGGGATCGCTTTCCCTCCGAGCAGGAGCAGGCCAGCAATTACCGCCGGGTATTGACCAGTTACGTGGGTAAGCCGGTATGCATGCGCACCCTGGACGTGGGCGGCGACAAGCAGTTGCCCTACTTCCCCATAGTGGAAGAAAACCCTTTTCTCGGCTGGCGGGGCATCCGCCTCACCCTGGATCACCCCGAGATCTTCCTGGTCCAGCTCAAGGCCATGCTGCGCGCCAGCCAGGGGCTGGACAACCTGTCCATCATGCTGCCCATGGTGGGCAACCTGGACGAGGTGCGGGTGGCGCGCCGGCTGCTGGACAGGGCCTGGCGCGAGGTGTCGGCCGAAACCGGCGAACAGCAGGGGGTGATCCGTTATCCCAGCCTGGGGGTGATGATCGAAGTGCCTTCCCTGCTCTACCAGCTGCCGGAGCTGGCGCCTTTGGTGGATTTCTGGTCGGTGGGGACCAACGACCTGACTCAGTACCTGCTGGCGGTGGATCGCAACAACGGCCGGGTGGCGGACATCTACGACGCCATGCACCCGGCGGTGTTGCGGGCGCTGCAGCAGATCATCGACGCGGCCCGCCGCTACGCCAAGCCGGTGTCCATCTGCGGCGAGCTGGCCGGCGACCCGGTCGGGGTGCTGGTGCTGCTGGCCATGGGCTACCGCCGTTTCAGCATGAACAACAGCAATATCATGCGTATCAAATACATAGTGCGCCAGTCCCGTACCGACGAACTGAAGAAGGTATTTCAGGAAGCCTTGAGCCATCAGCATAGCGGCGCCTTCAAGGGCGTCTTCGGCCGCTACCTGGAAGAGCGGGGGCTGGGCGGCCTGTTGCGCCCCGGGCGTTAGGGCTTGGCATCCTCATCCGAGGGCGGCACAATACCGCTTTTGTTTTTGACGGGGTAAGCGCATGTCTGATAGCCACTGGGTGTTTCCCGGGTTCGATCCCATCGCCTTCCAGCTGGGGCCGCTGGCGGTCCACTGGTACGGCCTTATGTATCTGCTGGGCTTTGTCTTCGCCTGGTGGATGGCCAACCGGCGGGCGGCACAGCCGGGCTCCGGCTGGACCAGGGATCAGGTGTCCGATGTGTTGTTCTACGGTTTTCTCGGCGTCATCCTCGGCGGCCGCCTGGGCTATGTGTTTTTCTACCAGTTCGACACCTTCCTGGCCGATCCCCTCTACCTCATCAAGATCTGGACCGGCGGCATGTCCTTCCACGGCGGCCTGGTCGGGGTGCTGGTCGCCCTCTGGCTGTTCGCCCGCAAGCAGAAGAAGACCTTCTTCGCGGTCTCCGACTTTATCGCCCCGCTGATCCCCTTCGGCCTGGGGGCGGGCCGCATCGGCAACTTTATCAACGGCGAGCTGTGGGGGCGGGTCACCGAGGTGCCCTGGGGCATCATCTTCCCGGCGGCGGGCGCATTGCCGCGACATCCGTCCCAGCTCTACCAGTTCGCCCTGGAAGGGGTGGCGCTGCTGCTCATCCTCAACCTGGCCTGGCGCCTGAAGGCCCCGCGCGGCGTGGTGTCCGGCCTGTTCCTGCTGTGCTACGGCCTGTTCCGCTTTATGGTCGAGTTCGTGCGCGAGCCGGACGCCCACCTCGGCGTCTACCTCAACCTGTTCAGCATGGGGCAACTGCTGTCCATGCCGATGATGGTGGCGGGAGCGATAATGTTATGGGCCGCCTGCCGGCGCCCGCAATGGTTTGCCAACGGAGAAAAAACCGCATGAAGGCCTATCTGGAGCTGATGCAGCATATCCTGGACCAGGGCGAGCAGAAGGAGGACAGGACCGGTACCGGCACCCTGTCGGTATTTGGGTACCAGATGCGATTCAACCTGCGCGAGGGCTTCCCCCTGGTGACCACCAAGAAGTGCCACCTCAAGTCCATCATCCATGAGCTGCTGTGGTTTCTGAACGGGGACACCAATATCGCCTACCTCAAGGACAAGGGCGTCAGCATCTGGGATGAATGGGCCGATGAGCGCGGCGATCTGGGTCCCGTTTACGGCCACCAGTGGCGCAGCTGGCAGGGAGCCGACGGCCGGGTCATCGATCAGATAAGCCTGGCCCTGGACACCATCAGGCACAATCCGGACAGCCGCCGCATCATCGTCTCGGCCTGGAACGTGGGCGAACTGGACCAGATGGCGCTGGCCCCCTGCCATGCCCTGTTCCAGTTCTACGTGGCCGGCGGCAGGCTGTCCTGCCAGCTCTACCAGCGCAGTTGCGATGTCTTCCTCGGCTTGCCGTTCAATATCGCCAGCTACGCCCTGCTGACCCATATGATGGCCGAGCAGGCGGGGCTGGAGGTGGGCGATTTCGTCTGGACCGGGGGCGACGTGCACCTTTACAGCAACCACCTGGAGCAGGCCCGGCTGCAACTGAGTCGTGAGCCCCGGCCGCTGCCGACCCTGCGCCTGGCCCGCAAGCCCGAGTCCCTGTTCGATTATGCCTTTGAGGATTTTGTCCTGGAAAATTACCAGCCGCACCCCCATATCAAGGCGCCGGTGGCTATCTGAACGGTATTTTTATTGTTAATAATGTTAACTCTTGGTGGTAAGTTTTGTTTTTGTATCGGATATACTAACGTCTAATTGTAAAAATATTCGTTTTTATCGAGTCTTTAAGCAGAAACAACCGATTACTCCCCGGCAGATGAGCTGATTACACTCGGGTGATTCCGAGTTGTGGAGTCTCATCTATGTCAAGCGTATTGAAACGATTTATGGCCATGGAGTCGGCCAGTGGCATCCTGTTGATCCTGGCCGCCCTGGCTGCGATCCTGATGGCCAACAGTGGCTGGGCCCATCTCTATACCACCTTTCTCGATACCCGGGTCCAGGTGCGCATCAGCGCCCTGGATCTGGACAAGCCGCTGCTGTTGTGGGTGAACGACGGCCTGATGGCGCTGTTTTTCCTGTTGATCGGCCTCGAGGTCAAGCGTGAGCTGGTGGAAGGGGCCCTCTCCCGTCGGGAGCAGGCGATCTTTCCCGCCCTGGCGGCCCTCGGTGGCATGGTCTTTCCGGCCCTCTGGTTCCTGCTGTTCAATGCCGACGATCCCCTGACCCAGAACGGCTGGGCCATTCCCGCCGCCACCGACATTGCCTTTGCCCTGGGGGTAATGGCCCTGCTCGGCAAGCGGGTGCCGCTCAGCCTCAAGGTATTCCTGCTGGCGCTGGCCATCATCGACGATCTGGGGGTGATCCTCATCATCGCCCTGTTCTACAGCCATGGTCTCTCCCTGCCTCCTCTTGGCATAGCCCTGCTCGCTATCGTCGGACTGCTGCTGCTCAACCGCAGCCGGGTCGGCAGCCTGGCTCCCTACCTGCTGCTGGGGCTGGTGGTCTGGGTGGCGGTGCTCAAGTCCGGCATCCACGCGACCCTGGCGGGAGTGCTGCTGGGCTTTCTGGTGCCCCTGTACCATGCCGGCGGTTCTCCCTCCAAACGGCTGGAGCATGCCCTGCATCCCTGGTGCGCCTTCCTTATCCTGCCGCTGTTTGCCTTCGCCAATGCCGGGGTGTCCTTGCAGGGGCTGTCGCTGGGCGATCTTTCCTCCGCCCTGCCGCTGGGAGTCATGATGGGACTGCTGGTGGGCAAGCCCATGGGGGTCTTCCTGATCAGCTGGCTGGCGGTGAAGCTGCGTATCGCCCAGTTGCCGGCAGACGTCTGCTTCAGGCAGATCTTCGCGGTGTCGGTGCTGTGCGGCATCGGCTTCACCATGTCCATCTTCATCACCTCCCTGGCCTTCGTCGGCCACGCCGACCTGGCCAACCTGTCCCGGCTGGGGATACTGTTGGGCTCGACCCTGGCGGCCCTGATCGGTTACACCATGTTGCACCTGGCCCTGCCCCGGGCCCAACCGGCGATGGCCGGGGAGTCGGTCCGGGCCTGAGCGGCCGGATTAACCCAGCAGGCGGCCGGGCCTTTAAGCCCGGCCGCTTTCATGATGGTGGGGCCCGTTTCCATAAGAGGGAGGCTTTGTCGCGGCGCAATGGCAACCACCCGGAGCAGGCCCGGCTGCAACTCGGCCGCGAGCCAAGATCTTTGCCCGGAATGTGGTTGGTGCACCGCCCGGCATCACTGTTCGGGTATCTTTATTGATATATTATTCTGATTGAACGCCACTCTATCCCTCATATAAAAGCACCTGTGGCGATTTGACAGATTTTTGTTTTTAAATAAATCTTAACTTAAGATTAATATTTCAATTTCATCGGCATTGATGAGTCATTTCGCTCTTTAGT
The DNA here is from genome assembly GCF_002237365.1 of Zobellella denitrificans. Taxonomy (GTDB): domain Bacteria; phylum Pseudomonadota; class Gammaproteobacteria; order Enterobacterales; family Aeromonadaceae; genus Oceanimonas; species Oceanimonas denitrificans. Next base: position 22,897 of record NZ_NMUO01000022.1, on the reverse strand, counting down.
TCGTTTTTCCCGAGGTGTTAATCAGAAAAAACCGATGACTACCTCTGTGACAAGCTGATTGCACTCGGGCCAGCACTTTGAGAAGGAGCTCAATATGTCTCGTGTGCTTAAACGCTTTCTGGCCATGGAATCGGCCGCCGGGGTGTTGCTGATCATCGCCGCCCTGATCGCCATGCTGATGGCCAACACCGCCCTGGCCGGTATTTATCAGGAGGTGCTCAATACGAGCATCCAGCTGCGCATCGGTGAACTGGATCTGCACAAGCCCTTGCTGCTGTGGGTAAACGACGGCCTGATGGCGGTGTTCTTTTTGCTGGTGGGACTCGAGGTCAAGCGGGAGATGGTGGAGGGGGCGCTCTGCACCCGCGAAAAGGCCCTGTTTCCGGCGCTGGCCGCCATCGGCGGCATGCTGTTTCCCGCCCTCTGGTTCATGCTGCTGAATCTCGGCGAGCCGGTCAACCAGAGCGGCTGGGCCATTCCCGCCGCCACCGACATCGCCTTTGCCTTGGGGGTGATGACGCTGCTGGGCAAGCGGGTACCGCTCAGCCTCAAGGTGTTTCTGCTGGCCCTGGCGATCATCGATGATCTGGGTGCCATCATCATCATCGCCCTGTTTTACAATCATGGCCTGGAGCTGACGGCGCTGGCGTCAGCCGGCCTGGGCATTGCCGGCCTGATGTGGCTGAACCGGGCCCGGGTGTGCAATCTGGTGCCCTATCTGGTGCTGGGTTGGATCGTCTGGGTGGCGGTGCTGAAGTCGGGTCTTCACGCCACCCTGGCCGGGGTGATACTGGGTTTCCTGATCCCGCTCTACGGCCACCGTTTCTCGCCGTCCAAGCAACTGGAGCAGTTTCTCAACCCCTGGTGTGGCTTTATGATACTGCCGCTGTTCGCCTTCGCGAACGCCGGCGTGTCGCTGGAAGGGCTGTCGTTCGCCGACCTGTCCTCGACCCTGCCCCTCGGCATCATGGCGGGGCTGCTGCTGGGCAAGCCCATGGGCATCTTTCTGTTCAGCTGGCTGGCGGTGCGCCTGGGTTATGCCCAGTTGCCGGCCGGTGTCGGCTTTAGACAGATCTTCGCGGTGTCGGTGCTGTGCGGTATCGGCTTCACCATGTCCATTTTCATTTCATCGCTGGCCTTCGCCGAACAGGCCCAGTTGGCCAACCTGGCCCGGCTCGGCATCCTGATGGGCTCCAGCATGTCGGCCGTGGCCGGCTATGTGATGCTGAAACTGGTGCTACCGCAGCCGGCACCGGAGCACGAGAAGCAGGCGCACACGCAACCGATCTAGGGCATTGCCGCCTGTCCCATGCCGGCCGGGTATTCAAACCCGGCCGCTTTCATTATGATGGGGCCTGTATCCATGGGAGATGGTGCTTTGTCACACCTGAATTACAACCACCTGTATTATTTCTGGATGACCCAGAAGAAGGGCTCGGTGACCAAGGCCGCCGAGGCGCTGTTCCTGACGCCGCAAACGGTCACCGGTCAGATCCGCCAGCTGGAACAGCGCCTGGGGGGCAAGCTGTTCAAGCGCAAGGGGCGTCAACTGGAGGCGAGCGAGCTGGGGCAACTGGTGTTCCAGTATGCTGACCGGATGTTCAGCCTGTCCTATGAGATGCTGGATATCGTCAACTACCGCAAGGAAGATCACCTGGTGTTCGAGGTGGGCATCGCCGATGCCCTGTCCAAACGCCTGGCCAGCCGGGTGCTGCTGTCGGTGATCCCCAACGACGGCTCCATCCACCTGCGCTGCTACGAGTCCACCCACGAGATGCTGCTGGAGCAACTGAGCCAGCACAAACTGGACATGATACTGTCCGACTGCCCGGTGGATTCGGCCCAGCACGCCGGTCTGCTGTCCAAGAAGCTGGGGGAGTGTGACATCGGCTTTTACTGCCGCGAGCCCCTGCCTACCCGGCCCTTTCCCGCCTGCCTGGAAGAGCGGCGGTTGCTGATCCCGGGCAGGCGCACGGCCATGGGGCGGCAGCTACGCCACTGGCTGGAGGTGCAGGGGCTCAAGCCCCAGATCCTGGGCGAGTTCGACGATGCCGCCCTGATGAAGGCCTTCGGCTTTTTCAACCAGGGCATCTTCGTGGCGCCGGCCATCTACCGGGACGCCATACTGCAATACCAGCCGGTGGTGGAGATTGGCCGGGTGGAAGAGCTGAAGGAAGAGTATTATGTCATTTTCGCCGAGCGCATGATCCAGCATCCGGCGGTGAAGCGGCTGTGCGAAAGCGATTTTACCTCGCTGTTTTCCGGGCTGGACGATTTTTCCGCGGTGACGCCACCCGCCACCTTTGACAGTGAACTGAGTTGAGAACCGGAATGTGAACACCATGACGGCATTGAATATCGAAGAGATGGAAGCCAACGCCGGCCAGGCGGTGAAGCTGCTCAAGGCCCTGGCCAACGAGCGGCGGCTGTTTATTTTGTGCCACCTGCTCGACCAGGAACTGTCGGTCGGCGAGATGAACCAGCATCTGGGCCTGAGCCAGTCCGCCCTGTCCCAGCACCTGGCGATACTGCGCAACGACGATCTGGTGCAGACCCGCAAGGAGGCCCAGACGGTGTTTTATTCCCTAAAGAGCGAAGAGGTGCGGGAAGTGATCGCCCTGCTGCACCGGCTTTACTGTCGTGAAGAGTGAGGGGGGAGGAGTTAGGGAAAGTGGAGTGAGCCCGGACTGTGCCTGAAAATTAGGACAAAGCAGATGACGGGGGCTATGCTCACGTCTCACGCCCCGCCGTTGAGCAGGCAATAAAAAACCGGCGCCAGGCCGGTTTTTTTAACGCCAGGATAAAGCCGTATTACAGGGCCTTGATCTGGGCGTTCAGGCGGCTCTTGTGGCGAGCAGCCTTGTTCTTGTGGATCAGGCCTTTGGTGGCCATGCGGTCCAGCAGCGGCTGAGCAGCGTTGAAGGCTTGCTGAGCGTTGGCCTTGTCACCGGTAGCGATGGCGGCAACTACTTTCTTGACGTAGGTGCGCACCATGGAGCGGCGGCTGGCGTTGTGCTTACGGCGTTTCTCTGCTTGAATCGCGCGTTTCTTAGCAGATTTAATATTAGCCAAGGTAAAACTCCTAAAACTGTCTTAGCGAGTGTTCTTAAAAGGCCGAGGAATATGCCTTTTTCACCGCTGATTGTCAATTGATTTGTGCAAATAAACACCGCCCTGTGGCAAGGCACAGGGCAGGGGGTTAAACTGTCGCCCGGATTCTAGCAGCATTCCCCTGCATTCAGCAATTTTCTTACCGTGAGGTTTTCATTTTGAGCAAGGCGCTTTTGCGATCGGGCATCGTCGTGTCCGCCATGACCCTGGTTTCCCGGGTGCTTGGCCTGGTCCGCGACGTGGTGATCGCCAACCTGATGGGGGCCGGAGCGGCGGCCGATGTGTTCTTCTTCGCCAACCGCATTCCCAATTTTCTGCGCCGCCTGTTCGCCGAGGGCGCCTTCAACCAGGCCTTCGTGCCGGTGATGACCGAATACAAGCAGACCCGCAGCTTCAAGGACACCCAGGATCTGCTGGCGGCGGTGTCCGGCACACTGGGGTTGATCGTGACCGGGGTGACCCTGGCGGGCATGATCGGCTCCGGGGTGGTTACCGCCCTGTTCGGCGCCGGCTGGTTTATGGAGTGGCTCAAGGGCGGGCCCGAGGCACACAAGTTCGAGCTGGCCTCGCTGCTGCTGAAAATCACCTTCCCCTACCTGTGGTTTATCAGTTTCACCGCCATGGCCGGGGCCATCCTCAACACCTTCGGCAAGTTCGCGGTGTCCTCCTTCACCCCGGTGTTCCTCAACGTGGCGCTGATCGCGGCGGCGCTCTGGCTGTCGCCGAGGCTGGCGCAGCCCGAGCTGGGCCTGGCCATCGGCGTCTTTGCCGGTGGTCTTATCCAGTTCCTGTTCCAGTTTCCCTTCCTGGCCCGATTGCACCTGCTGGTCCGGCCGCGCTGGGCCTGGCATCACCCCGGCGTAGTCAAGATCCGTACCCTGATGATCCCGGCCCTGTTCGGGGTCTCGGTGAGCCAGGTCAACCTGTTGTTCGACACCATGCTGGCCTCCTTCCTGGCCACCGGCTCCATCAGCTACCTGTATTATTCGGACCGGCTGCTGGAGTTCCCCCTCGGGCTGTTCGGCATCGCCATCGCCACCGTGATCCTGCCGGCCCTGTCCAGCCGGCATGTGGACGACGCCAGGGACGGCTTTGCCGCCACCATGGACTGGGGAGTGCGCATGGTGCTGCTGATGGGCTTCCCCGCCATGCTGGGGCTGATTGTGCTGAGCGAACCCATGCTGCGGGTGCTGTTTATGCGCGGTGAGTTTGGCATGGCGGAAGTGGCGGCGGCGGGCAAGAGCCTGGTGGCCTATGGCCTGGGGCTGCAGGCCTTTATGCTGATCAAGGTGCTGGCGCCGGGCTACTACGCCCGCCAGGACACCCGTACCCCGGTGCGTTTCGGCATCATCGCCATGGTGGCCAACATGGTGTTCAACGCCATCCTGATCTTCCCCCTCGGCTATGTGGGCCTGGCCCTGGCCACGGCCCTGTCGGGCATGCTCAACGCCGGCCTGCTGGCCTGGGGCCTGCGCCGGCTTGATGTCTATCGTCCCGGACGCCAGACCGGTCTGTTCGCCCTCAAGGTGGCCCTGGCGGGCTCGGGTATGGCGGCGCTGCTCTGGTATCTGTCGCCGCCGCTGGCGGTCTGGGTCGAGTGGAGCCTGGCCCGCAGCAGCCTGCACCTGCTCGGCTACATCGCCGCGGGTGCTCTTTGTTATGGCGCGCTGCTGCTCTTGGCCGGCGTGCGGATTAAGCACTTCAAAACCGGGTAGCAAGGGCTGATCCTGAAGGCCGCCTGAGTTATAATCCGCCGATTTGCAGGGGCCGGCAGCGGGGTTTATGGAGCTTATTCGCGGCATTCACAACATCAAGCCATGGCATCACGGCTGTGTGCTGACCATCGGCAACTTCGATGGCGTGCATCTGGGGCACCAGGCGGTATTGCGCCGCCTCACCGAGCAGGCGCGCCGGCTCGGGGTGCCGTCCTGCGTCATGGTGTTCGAACCCCAGCCCCAGGAGTTGTTTGCCGGGGCCGAGGCGCCGCCCCGGCTGACCCGATTGCGGGAGAAATACCTGCAACTGGCGCGGCTCGGCATCGACCGCCTGCTGTGCGTGCGCTTCAACGCCGCCTTCGCCGCCCAGTCGCCGGACGATTTCATCCGCGGCCTGTTGGTCGACCGGCTCGGCGTGCGCTTTCTGGTGGTGGGCGACGATTTCCGCTTCGGCCGCAACCGGGGCGGGGATTTCGAACTGCTTACCCGGGCCGGGCGCGCCTTCGATTTCGAGGTGGTCAGTACCCAGAGCTGGCGGATGAACAGCCAGCGGGTCAGCAGCACCCTGATCCGCGAGGCTCTGGCGGCGGGGCGGCTGGATGACGCCAACCAGATGCTGGGGCGCCCCTTCAGCCTGCACGGCCGGGTGGCCCATGGCAACAAGCTGGGGCGGACCATCGGCTTTCCCACCGCCAATGTGGCGCTCAAGCGCCAGGTGATACCGGTGTCCGGGGTTTATGTGGTGGAGCTGCTGCTCGGCGGTCGGCATTATCCCGGGGTGGCCAATATCGGCCACAAGCCCACCGTCAGCGGCACCCGCGCCCTGTTGGAAGTCCACCTGTTCGACTTTGCCGGCGATATCTACGGCAGGCAGGTGGAAGTGGAACTCCGCCACAAATTGCGGAACGAACAAAAATTCGCATCCTTTGCACTGTTAAAGGAGCAGATTCAACGCGATGCCGCCGCCGCCCGCCACTGGCTGGGGCTGGCGCCATCAGAACCGAACGGAATGTAGGACTCATGAGCGACTATAAAAATACCCTGAATTTGCCCGAAACGGAGTTTCCCATGCGCGGCAACCTGGCTCAGCGCGAGCCGGAGATGCTCAAGCGCTGGCTCGAAGAGGACCTGTACGGTGCCGTTCGTCGCGCCAAGGCCGGCAACAAGCCCTTTATCCTTCACGACGGTCCTCCCTACGCCAACGGCAGCATTCACATCGGTCACTCGGTCAACAAGATCCTCAAGGACATCATCGTCAAGTCCAAGGGGCTGCTGGGCTACGACTCCCCCTACATTCCCGGCTGGGATTGCCACGGCCTGCCCATCGAACTGAAGGTGGAAGGCAAGGTCGGCAAGCCCGGCGTCAAGGTGTCCGCCGCCGAATTCCGCGAGGCCTGCCGGGCCTACGCCAAGGAGCAGATAGAAGCGCAGAAGACCGACTTTATCCGTCTGGGCGTGCTGGGTGACTGGGACAACCCCTACCTCACCATGAACTTCGACACCGAAGCCAACATCATCCGCGCCCTGGCCAAGATCATCGACAACGGCCACCTGCACAAGGGCTCCAAGCCGGTGCACTGGTGCACCGACTGCGGTTCCGCCCTGGCGGAAGCGGAAGTGGAATACGAGGACAAGCGCTCGCCGGCCATCGACGTGCGCTTCCGGGCGGTGGACGAGGCGGCCGCCGTGGCCAGCTTCGACTGCGCCGACGGCCACGTCGGCCAAGGCCCGGTATCGGTGGTGATCTGGACCACCACCCCCTGGACCCTGCCGGCCAACCGGGCCGTGGCCCTGCACGCCGAGCTCAACTATGCCCTGGTGCAGGTGGAGGGCGACAACCCCGAGCGGCTGATCCTGGCCGCCGATCTGGTCAAGGACGTGATGGACCGCGCCGGCATCGCCCATTACCACAACCTGGGCTATTGCCAGGGCGCCGCGCTCGAGCTCAAACGCTTCCGTCACCCCTTCTACGACTACGACGTGCCCGTGGTGCTGGGTGACCACGTCACCACCGACTCGGGCACCGGCGCCGTGCACACCGCCCCCGGCCACGGCCAGGAAGACTTCGCGGTGGGCCAGAAATACGGCCTGGAAGTGGCCAACCCGGTGGGCGGCAACGGCGTCTACCTGCCCGACACCGAACTGTTTGCCGGCCAGCACGTGTTCAAGGCCAACGACGCCGTGGTGGAGGTGCTCAAGGAGCGCGGCGCCCTGCTGCACCATGAGGCCTACAATCACTCCTATCCGCACTGCTGGCGCCACAAGACCCCCATCATCTTCCGCGCCACGCCCCAGTGGTTTATCAGCATGGAGCAGGCCGGGCTGCGCAGCCAGGCGCTGCAAGAGATCCGCAAGGTGCAGTGGGTGCCCGAGTGGGGCCAGAACCGCATCGAGGCCATGGTGGAAAACCGCCCCGACTGGTGTATCTCCCGCCAGCGCACCTGGGGCGTGCCCATCGCCCTGTTCGTGCACAAGGGCACCCAGGCCCTGCATCCCCGCGCCACCGAATTGATGGAGCAGGTCGCCAGGCGGGTGGAACAGGCCGGCATCCAGGCCTGGTGGGATCTGGATCCCGCCGAGCTGCTGGGTGAGGAGGCGGAGCAGTACGAGAAGGTGCTGGACACCCTGGACGTCTGGTTCGACTCCGGCTCCACCCACGCCTCGGTGGTGGACGTGCGCCCCGAGTTCCAGGGCCACCCCGCCGACATGTACCTGGAAGGCTCGGATCAGCATCGGGGCTGGTTTATGTCGTCGCTGATGATCTCCACCGCCATGAAGGGCCACGCCCCCTACCGGCAGGTGCTGACCCACGGCTTCACCGTGGACGGCCAGGGCCGCAAGATGTCCAAGTCCATCGGCAACGTGGTCAGCCCCCAGGAAGTGATGAACAAGCTGGGCGCCGACATACTGCGGCTGTGGGTGGCGAGCACCGACTACTCCGGCGAGATGACGGTGTCCGACGAGATCCTCAAGCGCAGTGCCGACGCCTACCGTCGCATCCGCAACACCGCCCGCTTCCTGCTGGCCAACCTGAACGGCTTCAATCCGGCCACCGACATGGTGGCGCCGGAAGACATGGTGGTGATCGACCGCTGGGCGGTGGGGCGTGCCCGGGCCATCCAGCAGGACATCACCAAGGCTTTTGACGAGTACAACTTCCACCTGGTGACCCAGAAGCTGATGCAGTTCTGCTCGGTGGAGATGGGCTCCTTCTACCTGGACGTGATCAAGGACCGCCAGTACACCGCCAAGGCCGACAGCCTGGCGCGCCGCTCCTGCCAGACCGCCCTCTACCACATCGTCGAGGCCCTGGTGCGCTGGATGGCACCGATCATGAGCTTTACCGCCGACGAGATCTGGGCATTGCTGCCGGGCGAGCGGGATCGCTTCGTGTTCACCCAGGAATTCTACGACGGCCTCTTCGGCCTGGCCGAGGGCGAGTCGCTGAACGACGCCTTCTGGGCCGAGCTGCTCAAGGTGCGCCAGGCGGTGAACAAGGCGCTGGAAAACGCCCGCAACGACAAGGTGATCGGCGCCGGCCTGGAAGCCGAGGTGACCCTATTCGCCGACGAGGCCCTGGCCACCCGGCTGGCGGGACTGGAGGACGAGCTGCGCTTCGTGATGCTCACCTCCAGGGCAGTGGTCCGCCCCCTGGCCGAGGCCGAGGGCGCGACCGACACCGAACTGGCCGGGCTCAAGGTCCGGGTGGCCAAGAGCGACGCCGCCAAGTGCGATCGCTGCTGGCACCATGTGGAGGACGTGGGCAGCCACGAGGGCCATGAGGGCATCTGTGGCCGCTGTGTGTCCAACGTGGCCGGGGACGGCGAAGTTCGCCGGTTCGCCTGATGAAGCCATTGTTCGATACCGGTCTGCGCTGGTGGTGGCTGGCCATCGTCGCCATGGTGCTGGATCAGGTCACCAAGTGGTTGACCGTGTCCTACCTGGAGTACGGCTACCCGGGGGTGCAGATCACCCCCTTCTTCAACCTGGTGCACGTGTACAACCCGGGGGCGGCCTTCAGCTTCCTGGCCGATCAGGGTGGCTGGCAGCGCTGGTTCTTCGCCGGCCTGGCCTGCGCCGTGACCGTGCTGCTAAGCGTCTGGATGTACAAGGCGCCCAAGAGCGCCCGCTGGCTGCCGGCGGCCTATGCCTTGATCATCGGCGGTGCCGTGGGCAACGTGATCGACCGCCTGGCCCTGGGCCATGTGGTGGATTTTCTCGACTTCTATGTGGGCAACTGGCACTGGCCCGCCTTCAACCTGGCCGACAGCTTCATCTTCGTCGGCGCCGCCATGATCATCATCGACAGTTTCAGGAAGGACAGCCCCCAATGAGCAAACAGATAGGTCCGAGCAGCGAGGTGCTGTTTCACTTCACCATCAAGCTGGAAGACGGCTCGGTGGCCGACAGCACCCAGCTGCACGGCAAGCCCGCCAGGCTGCAGATGGGCGACGGCAGCCTGACCCCCAATTTCGAGGCCTGCCTGCTGGGGTTGTGCGAGGGTGACAAGTCCAGCTTCGAGCTGGCGCCGGACGACGCCTTCGGCCCGGTCAACCCGGACAATATCCACCATATGGAGCGCAGCCGCTTCGGTGCCGACCTCGAGCTGGAGGAGGGCGCCATCCTTTCCTTTACCCAGCCCAACGGCGCCGAAATCCCCGGCATAGTGCGCGGGGTGGCCGGCGACTCGGTGACCGTGGATTTCAACCATCCCCTGGCCGGGCGCACCGTGATCTTCGAGGTGGAGATCCTGGCCGTGGATCAGAACGGAGCCTGACATGGAGATATTACTCGCCAACCCCCGCGGCTTCTGTGCCGGCGTGGACAGGGCCATCAGCATAGTGCAGAGCGCCCTGGAAAAATTCGGCGCGCCCATCTATGTGCGCCACGAGGTGGTGCACAACCGCTATGTGGTGAACAAGCTCAAGGACGCGGGGGCGGTGTTCGTGGACGAGCTGGACCAGGTGCCGGACGGCAATATCGTCATCTTCTCCGCCCACGGCGTGTCCAAGGCGGTGCGGGAAGAGGCCAAGCGCCGCGGGCTCAAGGTGTTCGACGCCACCTGCCCGCTGGTGACCAAGGTACACATGGAGGTGCACCGGGCCAGCAAGAAGGGGATTGAGACCATCCTTATCGGCCACGCCGGCCACCCGGAGGTGGAAGGCACCATGGGCCAGTACGAGAGCGCCGAGGGCGGCATGTACCTGGTGGAAAGCCCGGCCGATGTGGCGGGCCTGGTGGTGAAGCACCCGGACAACCTCACCTTCGTGACCCAGACCACCCTGAGCGTGGACGAAACCTCGGACGTGATCGACGCCCTGCGCGCCCGTTTTCCCACCATAGAGGGGCCGCGCAAGGACGACATCTGCTACGCCACCCAGAACCGGCAGGACGCGGTGCGGGAGCTGGCCGCCAAGGTGGATCTGCTGCTGGTGGTGGGCTCGCGCAATTCTTCCAACTCCAACCGGCTGCGGGAGCTGGCCGAGAAGATGGGCACCCGCGCCTATCTGATCGACTGCGTGGAGATGGTCGAGCCGGCCTGGCTCGAGGGCGCGGCGCGCATCGGCGTGACCGCGGGCGCCTCGGCCCCCGAGGTGCTGGTACAGGAGGTGATCTCCCACCTGCAGGCCCTGGGCGGCAGCACAGTGGTGGAACACCCGGGGCGGGAAGAGAACATCGTGTTCGAGGTGCCCGCCGAACTCAAGGTCAGATCGGTGTCCTGACGCCGGCGCCGTTCACCGGATCCTGGGGCGACGACGCCACCAGGGTCCGGTTCCTGCCTTCTTCCTTGGCCCGGTACAGGGCCTGATCCAGCTGCTTGAGGATGGCCGCCAGGCCGAGTTCCGGGTCGAGCCCGATAAGGCCGATGCTGATCGTGATGGTCGGCCTTGGTTCCGGCGTATTGACCGGGGTGTCGGCCAGGGTTGTTCTCAGCCGTTCCGCCACCACCAGGGCTCGGCCCGGATCGGTACGGGGCAGCAGCACCAGGAATTCCTCACCCCCCCAGCGCCCCACGGTATCCGTGGCCCGGAACATCCTGCGGGCGATGCGGGCGAAATGGATCAGAGCGTCGTCCCCCACCTGGTGCCCGTAGTCGTCGTTGAGCTGCTTGAAATAATCGATATCGATCATCAGCAGGGTGGCCGGCTCCGGCCTGGACTGGAGCCGGCTGTGGTACTGTTTCAGCAGGGTACCGAAGGCGCGGCGATTGGCCAGGCCGGTGAGGGGATCCGTGGCCGCCAGCACGGCCAGTTTTTCCCGGGTCTGATCCAGATCGCTGAGCATTTCCGCCTGCTGCCGGTTGATGCGACCCAGCTCCAGCAGGCGCATCACCTGGCGAGCCAGGGCCTGCAACAGGGCGAGTTGCTCTTCCGTCAGGGTTCTGGGGAGATAATCCAGTACGCAGAGGGTGCCGAGCGGCAGCCCTTCCGGCGTGCGGAGCAGGGCGCCGGCATAAAAACGCAGGTAGGGTTCGCCGGTAACCAGCGGATTGCTGGCAAAGCGGGGATCCTGGCGGGTGTCCGGCACCACCAGCAGCTCCTGCTCCAGCAGGGCATGAACACAGATGGAGATATCCAGCGGGGTCTCGCGCACGCCCAGGCCTATCTCCGACTTGAACCACTGCCGCTCTTCATCGATGAAGTTGATCACCGCCACCGGGGCGTTGCAGAGGTGGGCGGCCAGCCGTGTAATGTCGTCGAAGGCGGGCTCGGGGGGCGTATCGAGGATATGGTAGCGACTCAGGACCGCCAGCCGTTGCTGCTCCGACCCGATAATGTTCCCCTTCATTGATTGCTCTCCTGGCGGGAAGTGGCTTAACGTTTCGATTTGTCTTCCCGTGGATGCGGCTCTTGACGGCCCGTTCGCACAGCCTGCGGCTGATAGTAGTCCAGAGTATGAGCCGGGCTCTGTCAAAATGCCATTGTTTTGTGCCCCTGCTAACGCCAGCAGGCGTCGGGCGTTTTGTTGCTGTTGCGATCCAGGGTCAGTACATTGCAAGGGGTGCCGCCTTCCTTGTCGTTTTGCTGGCTGGAGCCGGACTTGGCGGTGGCGGTAAGGGTATAGCCGGCGCCGGAAGTCGAGGTGCTGAAGCCATAGTGGGCGTTTTCGGTGGGGCTGATCAGGTTTTCCGCGGCACTGGTGTAGGCGGGGTTGGAAATGCGCCATTCCTCCTGGCGGAGCTGCATGCGGTAGAGGGTCTGGATCGCTTCGATGCGCTTGCTCTTCATCAGGTAGCTGGCGAAGGACGGATAGGCGATGGCGGCAATGATCGCCAGCACCGCCACCGTGATCAGCAGCTCTATCAGGGTGAATCCTCGCCTTGCGTGCATCCCGCCTTTCCTTGTCGAAACCCGGCCTTTGGGTAAAGCTTAACCCAAGCCGCGCCTTTTGCAGGGACAGGCGGCCGCCTTCATGGAGAAGCAGATGACACGGGGTCAGACAGGTCTCACATTGGTTGAGCTGCTGGTGGCTATTGCCGTTTTGGCGGTGCTGCTGACCCTTGCCGTGCCCAGCTTTCAGGAGCTGCGCCAGCAATATCAGGTGCGCAGCGCCGGCATGGTCGTCTACTCGGATCTGCAACTGGCGCGGAGCGAGGCGATCAAGCGCAACCGGGCGGTAACGGTGTGCTTCAGTGGTTTGAATAGCACCAACTGGAGCTACCAGTTGCGGGATTCCGCCGACTGCTCCGGCGCCGTGCTGGAAAACGTCGATGGGCAGAATTTTCCTGCTGTCACCCTCACCGCCAGCTATGGCGGCAACCTGCTCACCTTCCGCCCCCGGCGTAATACCCTGAACTCCGGCAACGTCACCCTGTCCGACGGCAGCTACGACATCAAGGTGATGACCTGGAACAACAGCATTATCCGCACCTGCTCCGATGACAGCCTGCTGGGGGTGCCGCCATGTTGATGACGATAAAGCAGCAGCAAGGCATGAGCCTGGTGGAAATGCTGGTATCGCTGGTGGCGGGCCTGGTGGTGGTGGCCGGCGGGATTTCCCTCTTCACCTCGGTGATCGTCTCCGGCAATACCACCCTGATGCTGTCCCGCCTGAACCAGGACGTGCAGGCGGTCACCGATATCATTGCCCGGGATATCCAGCGGGCGGGGTATCATCCCAGCGCCGCAGTAGAGATGGCCGATGAGGTTTCTCCGGCCCTGTCGGTGGCCCGGAAATACATCTTTTCCACCACAGCCGACCTCTATACCGCCGCCGGTGACACGAAACCCAACTGCATCAGGGTCAAGTACTGGGATCCGGAGCCGGCTTCGGGTACCGGTAGCGTTGTCCGGACTTATGGCTATGCCTCGTCCAGCAAGTTGCTGCGGGTGAATACCCTCTACAGTGAACCCAGTAGTGCCGCCCTGGCCAGTGCCGACTGCACCACCGGGGCCCAACTGGTATCCAGTCCGGAAGTGCGGATAGACAACCTGAGTTTCGAACTGGTTTCCGGCAGTACTCCCACCGGAGTGCGGGCGGTGAATATCCGCATTAGCGCCTCCCATGCCAGAAACCCGGATCTGTCCATCAGCCTGGAGCGACGGGTAAAGGTAAGAAACGATGGCTACTGATATGAAAAATAGCATCCACGGCGGCTTCACCACCCTGGCGGTAACCTTGATACTCTTGTCAATACTGGTGGCGGTATCGGCCTTTATCGGCAAGGTGCTGATCGCCGACAAGCGGCTGACCCTGAACGAAATCGAATACCGGGTAGCCATGGCGGCGGCCGAAAAGGGCATAGCCGAGGCGATGGCGGAGCTCAAGATCAATCCCGCCGCCACGGCCATCTCCGGCAGTATCGCCACCGCCGCCGCCAATGGCAGCTACCAGGTGACCATTAGCCCCAACGGGGTGGCGGATGTCACCGATATCATTTCGGTGGCCACCCTGGACAGCGGCACCACCGCCACCGTCACTGTGCAGGTGGCGGAGCGGGGGATCCTGAACCCTAATAACTCTGGACCGGCCGCGCCCTTGCTGGTGGCCGGCACCCTTCCCGCCAACGGCACCATCACCATAGTGGCCAACCCCAACGGCGGCGGTCCCGGCGTGCCCGTGTCCATCTGGTCGGCCGGAGACGTCAATATTGGCGGCAATGCCACGACCTGCGGCCTCGATGAATATCAGAACGGTGGTTGCAACAAGGAGAACGCCTACAGCTACAAGTCGGGCAGTGAAAGCATTATCGGCCCGGATATCGTCGCCAACGATCCCGACTTTCCCGATGATCTGGTGGACTATGTGTTCGGGGAGCCGGATACCGCCGAAGGCTGGGCCAGGATAGAATCGCGGGCCACGGCGATCGTCAACAGCTGCGATGATCCCAGGATCACCGGCGGTGCCGGCGTTTTTATCGTGGAAAACGTATCGGACTGCACCATCAATTCGATTGGAACCCAGTCGGCACCTGTAGTGCTGATCACCAAGGACAGCAACCTCACCATCAACGCCAACAGCCAGGTTTATGGCTTGGTCTTTGCCTACGACTCCAACCCGGCGGATGGGGACAACTATGACATCAAAATCAATGGCGGCGCCGAGTTCTTCGGCATGATGCTGGCCAATCATAACAATATCGATCTGCCCAACGGCACTTATGCCGCCATCTACGACCCCGAGGTGCTGTGCAATATCAACTTCTGCAATGGGGGGGGCTCGGGGCCTGGCGGCAACCCCTTTGTCGCCATCAGCCATGTGCCCGGCAGCTGGAAGGATTGGGAGTAAGGCGATGAGGAGACAGAACGGCTTCGGCCTGTTGGAGGTGATGATTGCTTTTATTCTGGTGGCGGTCACGGCGGGAACCCTGCTGCAACTGAACAAGGTCTACCTGGAATACAGCCGGGACGGCCGTTACCGGGAAGTGGCGCTGCGCCTGGCCGAGTCGAAACTCGATGAGCTGAGGGGCTTTGACAGCATCGCCGATTACCAGGCCATAGTAGGCAGCAGCTCTCCCGAGTCGGTCCGGGTGGACGATACCGATTATGCCATCGAGTGGGAAGTAACGGATTATGGCTGGGACGGCAGCGCCTGGGTGACGCCGCCCCCTTCGGGGGTGGCTTCCGGGAAGAAGGAGATCGAAATCGCCGTGGGCTGGAGCCAGCCCGATGGCGATGAGGTTCTGCTGGCCGAATCGGTGCTGTCCCCCAACCTGTCCATCGGCAGCGGCCCCTTCGGCACGGGAAATGATAAGGCGGAGCTGGGCATGGGTGGGCCCGATGTGGTTCATACCCCCGGCACCTTTCCCACCGTGATCCCCGTGGAGCTGGGTGATGGCCTCAAGCAGGAAACCAGCCGACCGCTGCCCAAGGTCGCTCGGCAAGGCAACAGCGAAAGCACCAGGGTCAGCTTCAGCACCGTGGTCTATGATGGCGGCAATATCAGCCGGCAGGAGCAGGAGCTGGTTTCGGTGTCCTGTGCCTGTACCATCACCAGCAGCGAGGATGCCAGCCTGCCCGCGCAGCGCTCCATTATCGGCGAGCTGTCCTACTGGCTCAGGGGGGGCTCGGCCAGCAAGGCGAGAGGCACGGCGGCCAATCACCAGGATCCCCTCTGCGGACGCTGCTGTGCCCATCATTTCGACGGCAGCGCCAATGAATTCAGTAACTGGTACGATCTCCTGAAATGGCAGGCGGCCAATGGCCCTCATGGCCCTCATGGCCATTACAGCGGCAGCCCGGGCAGTTGGGTCCAGGCAACGTCGTTGGGCAACCCTTACTGGGAAGCCTGTCGGCTGGCGCGTATCAACGGCGTCTACGAACTGGCCAACGACTGGAACCTGGTCGCTTTCAATATCTTCGATGCCGACCTGTTGCTGCAGCCGGCGGTGCAGGCTGCCTACCAGGACTATGTGAAAATGGTGGCGCAAGAATATATCCGCAGCCAGGTTGAGGATGGGAGTAGCTTCAATACGGCCGGTTATTACTCGCCCATGGATTTTTCCAACTATCTTGATGAACAGGGAATAGTGCCCACCACGGACTTGGAAATCATCCCCGGTCCCAGACAATTGATGGCCAGGGGTATCTATGTGGATATGATCTCCCCCGATTACCGCGCTGCCCTGTTAAATGGAGTGATGGATGGGAATGAGCAGGCAACACCGGACAACCTGTTGCGGTATGTGCCCTTCTATGAGGTCAACCTGACGTTGCTGGCTGACTGGCAGCCAACCGATAGCACTGTGGCCTCCGTCACCAGTGAGCCGGTTCAGACCGTAGTAGATTCCAGCCAGAACTATTACGGCGTTTACAGCCGGGGGCTGGTGGACGGCAAACAGGCGGGCGGGCCCGTGACCATCACGGCGACTATCAGGCGTAGCAATAGCGGTATAACCGCCTTCAGGCCGCTGTCGGAATTTGAAGAAAGCGATGTTTTAAGTTCCCAACTGCAGGTGACCGTATTAAGCACCGATGGGCTGTCCAGCGTCTCCGGCCAGATAAAGTGCATTACCTACAGGGTAACAGGGCAGAACACCAAGGAAGAGAAGTGCAGCGATGCCCAGTTCGGCAATATCACCGTCTCCATCAATGGTGGCTCATGCGGGAAAACCACCGCCGGCCAGGGTGGCAACCAGACCATTAGTTATGTTTGCTACGTTGATCCTGACACGTCGGCAACCCTGACGGCCAATGTTCCCTCTGATGCTGGCTATGTGGTTATTCCACCCCCTCCAGCCCCGGCGGAAACCAATACCTGGACGGTCGAAGTGCCAGGGGAAGAGCCCACCAGTGTATCCGGCGGCTGTCTGCTGGTGGTGGTCAACAAGCCGGACTCGGTCATCATGCCGGCCAGTTGCCAGCCCTAGTCATGATGGGGCCTGACAAGCCCCTCTTCTTTCTTTACTATGCAGCTATCAGGACTCAACCACAGACAGACCCATGTCCCAACACCTCACCCTGGCCCTGGCGCAGCTCAATCTGACCGTGGGCGCCATCGAAGCCAACACCGATGCCATGCTGGCCGCCGCCGGGCGGGCGGCGGAGCAGGGCGCCGAACTGGTGCTCTTTCCCGAGCTGGCCATCACCGGCTATCCGCCGGAAGATCTGCTGTTTCGCCACGATCTCTACCAGCGGGTGGACGCGGCCCTTGCCCGGATGGCGGCGGCAAGCCTTCACACCGCCCTGGTGGTGGGGCACCCCTGGCGGCAAGACGGCAAGCTCTACAACGCCGCTTCCTTTTTTTACCAGGGCCAGTTGCTGGGCCGCTACTTCAAGCAGCTGCTGCCCAACTACGGTGTCTTCGATGAAAAACGCTACTTCAGCGCCGGCGATGCCTCCTGCGTCATCGACTTCAAGGGCCACAAGCTCGGCCTGCTGATCTGCGAGGACGTGTGGGAGCCCGCGCCCATGGCGGGCGTCAGTGCCGCCGGCGCCGAGCTGGTGCTGAGCCTCAATGCGTCTCCCTACCACAGGGGCAAGGCCTGGATCCGCGAAAGCCTGCTGGCCCAGCGCAGCAAGGAGAACGGCTTGCCCCTGCTGTATCTGAACCTGGTGGGCGGCCAGGATGAACTGGTGTTCGACGGCCGCTCCAAGGTGTTCAACGCCGCGGGCGAACTGACCCAAAGCCTGGCCCCCTTCGAGGAACAGCTGGCGCTGGTGCGCCTGGCCGACAAGGCACCGGTGGCGGCCGAGATCCGGCCCGCGCTGGACCCCCTGGCCGAGGTCTACCAGGCGCTGGTGCTGGCCACCCGCGACTACGTCAACAAGAACGGCTTCAACGGCGCCGTGCTGGGCCTGTCCGGCGGTATCGACTCGGCCCTGACCCTGGCCATCGCGGTCGACGCCCTGGGCGCCGAGCGGGTGCAGGCGGTGATGATGCCCTTCCGCTACACCGCCTCCATGAGTGTGGAAGACGCGGAAGAGGAAGCCCGCCACCTGGGCGTGGAGTTCAATATCGTGTCCATCGAACCCATGTTCGACGCCTTTATGGGCCAGCTGGCGCCCCTGTTCGAGGGCACCGAGCGCGACACCACCGAGGAGAACCTGCAGGCCCGGGCCCGGGGCGTGCTGCTGATGGCCATTTCCAACAAGCGCCGTCGCCTGGTGCTGACCACCGGCAACAAGAGCGAGGTGGCGGTGGGCTACTGCACCCTCTACGGCGACATGGTGGGGGGCTTCGCGCCGATCAAGGACGTGCCCAAGACGCTGGTGTTCGAGCTGGCCAAATACCGCAATACCCTGGGCTATGTGATCCCCCAGCGGGTCATCGACCGGCCGCCTTCCGCCGAGCTGGCGCCGGATCAGCTCGACCAGGACAGCTTGCCCCCGTATGATGTGCTGGATGCCATCCTCGAAGCCTATGTGGAGCAGGACAAGTCCCTGGAGGAACTGCTGGCCGCCGGCTTTGCCGAGGCCGAGGTGCGCCGGGTGATCAAACTCGTGGATATCAACGAATACAAACGCCGCCAGAGTGCGGTGGGGCCGCGGATAACACCGCGCAACTTCGGCAAGGACCGGCGTTACCCCATCACCTCCGGGTTTGGCAAAATAAATTGGTAAGGAGCCACCGATGAAGAAGATCGAAGCCATCATCAAACCCTTCAAGCTGGACGACGTGCGCGAAGCCCTGGCCGAGCGCGGCATCACCGGCATGACGGTGTCCGAAGTCAAGGGTTTTGGCCGCCAGAAGGGGCATACCGAACTGTATCGCGGCGCCGAATACATGGTGGACTTTTTGCCCAAGGTCAAGCTGGAGCTGGTGGTGCAGGACGACCTGGTCGAATCCTGCATCGAGGCCATCGAAACCACCGCCCGCACCGGCAAGATCGGCGACGGCAAGATTTTCGTGTTCGATGTGGGCCAGGTGATCCGCATCCGCACCGGTGAGCAGAACGAAGAAGCGGTGTGAAAACCCGGCACAGGGGGCGGGGCCAGGGAGCCATCCCGGGTCACCAATTCCCGGCCCCCGGTTTCCACCACCCGGCTTTTTTGCCACAATTGCCCGTTATTGATTGAATCGAGGAATACCCCATGCCACTGCTGGACAGTTTTACCGTCGACCATACCCGTATGGAGGCCCCGGCGGTGCGGGTCGCCAAGACCATGGCCACCCCCCACAACGACACCATTACCGTGTTCGATCTGCGTTTCTGTTTGCCGAACAAGGAAATCCTGTCGGAGAAGGGCATCCACACCCTGGAGCACCTGTTCGCCGGCTTTATGCGCAACCACCTCAACGGCAATGGCGTGGAGATCATCGACATCTCCCCCATGGGCTGCCGTACCGGCTTTTACATGAGCCTGGTGGGCGCGCCGGACGAGCAGCGGGTGGCCGATGCCTGGAAGGCGGCGATGGAAGATGTGCTCAAGGTGGAGGCGCAGTCCCAGATCCCCGAACTGAACGAGTACCAGTGCGGTACCTATGCGATGCACTCCCTGGACGAGGCCAAGGCCATTGCCCGCAACATTATCGAGCGTGGCATCGGTATCAACAGCAATGAAACGCTCAAACTGCCGGACGAGATGCTGAAAAACCTCTAACGTCACCGGCTTCCCCCAGCGGCACGGCGCCCGGCCCAAGCAAGCACTGGCTTAACCGGGTGTCCTGTCACTCTTTATTCTTTCTCTGCTGATATACTTCCCTTATTGCAGTGCTCAAATGGACCACTTTATGTCACAACACCAAGATCCTTTCCTTCAACGGGAAGCCGAAAAATACGAAAACCCCATTCCCAGCCGGGAATTCATCCTGGAGCACATCAAGGCCCGGCAGACGCCGGTCTCCCGGGATGAGCTGTTTGCCGAACTGACGCTGGAAGGCGAAGAGCAGGCCGAAGCCCTGCGCCGTCGCCTGCGCGCCATGGAGCGGGACGGCCAGCTGGTGTTCACCCGCAACCAGTGCTATGCCCTGCCCGACAAGCTCAACCTGGTGAAGGGCCATGTCATCGGCCACCGGGAGGGATTCGGCTTCGTGCGCCCCGACGACGGCGGCGACGACCTCTTCCTGGCCCAGCGCGAGATGGACGCCCTGATGCACGGCGACTACGTGCTGGTGCAGCCCCTGCGCTTCGACGCCCGGGGCCGGCGCGAGGCCCGCCTGGTGCGCCTGCTCCAGTCCCGCGACCTGAGCGTGGTGGGGCGCTATTTCGTGGAGCAGGGCGTCAGCTACGTGGTGCCGGACGACAGCCGCATCGCCCAGGACATCCTTATTCCCCAGGGCGAGACCATGGGCGCGCGCATGGGCCAGGTGGTGGTGATCGCCATTACCCAGCGGCCCACCAAGCGCATGACCGGCATCGGCAAGGTGACCGAGGTGCTGGGCGAGACCATGGATCCGGGCATGGAGATCGAGATCGCCCTGCGCAGCCATGGTATTCCCCATGTCTGGCCGGAAGAGGTCAAGCAGGAGATCGCCAAACTGACCGAACAGGTGCCCGAGGAGGCCAAACAGGGCCGCAAGGATCTGCGCGATCTGCCCCTGGTGACCATCGACGGGGAAGACGCCCGCGACTTCGACGACGCCGTTTACTGCCAGCCCAAGCGTTCCGGCGGCTGGCGGCTGTGGGTGGCCATCGCCGACGTATCCTACTATGTGCGTCCCGGCACCGGACTCGACAACGAAGCCTACCAGCGCGGCAACTCGGTGTACTTCCCCGAGCAGGTGATCCCCATGCTGCCCGAGGTGCTGTCCAACGGCCTGTGCTCGCTCAATCCCCAGGTCGATCGCCTGTGCATGGTGGCGGAGATGACGGTCTCCGCCACCGGCAAGCTGTCCGGCTTCAAGTTTTACGAGGCGGTGATGAACTCCCATGCCCGCCTGACCTACACCAAGGTGGCCGCCATCCTGGAAGGGGACGAGGGCCTGCGCGAGCGTTACGCGCCCCTGGTGCCCCACCTGGAAGAGCTGAACCGGCTCTACCAGGCGATGAAGGAGGCCCGCCACCAGCGCGGGGCGGTGGAGTTCGAGAGCGAGGAAACCCGCTTCGTGTTCAACCCCCAGCGCAAGATCGAGCGCATCGTGCCCCTGGTGCGCAACGATGCCCACAAGATCATCGAAGAGTGCATGATCATGGCCAACGTGGCCGCCGCCCGCTTTATCGAGAAGCAGGACGCCCACGCCCTGTTCCGGGTGCACGACAAGCCGGGCGAGGAAAAGCTCACCGGTTTCCGCAGCTTCCTCGGCGAGCTGGGGCTGGAACTCAAGGGCGGGCTGGAGCCGCAGCCGGCGGACTATGCCCTGCTGGCCGAGCAGATCAAGGACCGGCCGGACGCCGAGCTTATCCAGACCATGCTGCTGCGCTCCATGAAGCAGGCGGTCTACCAGGCCGACAACATGGGCCACTTCGGGCTGGCGCTGAAGTCCTATGCCCACTTCACCTCGCCCATCCGCCGCTACCCGGATCTGGTGCTGCACCGGGCCATCAAGTTCCAGCTGGCCAGGCTGCAGGGCAACCCCAGCGGCAAGTGGACGCCCACCGGCGGCGTTCACTACCAGTACGACGAAGTGGCGCCCATGGGCGAGCATTGCTCCCTGACCGAGCGGCGGGCCGACGACGCCACCCGCGACGTGGCCGACTGGCTCAAGTGCGAATACATGCTCGACCACGTGGGCAGCGAGTTCGGCGGCACCATCGCCAACGTCACCGGCTTCGGCTTTTTCGTGCGCCTGGACGAGATCCATATCGACGGCCTGGTGCACATCTCCAACCTGCAGAACGACTACTACCAGTTCGATCCGGCCCGTCAGATGCTCATCGGCGAGACCTTCCGCCGCCGCTACCGGCTGGGCGACAAGGTCAAGGTCAAGGTGATGGCGGTGAACCTGGACGATCGCAAGATCGACTTCGAACTGGTGGAAGAGGCGCTGCCCGCCGGTGCCAAGACCGGCAAGGGCGCGAAAAACCTCAAGTCGCGCCAGCGGGCCAAGCCCAAGAGCGGCGGCAAGGCGGAGGCCAAGCCGGCCGACAAGGGTGGCCGGTCCAAGAGCAGAAAGCGTCGCTGATCAAGTCAGGGATTGGAGACCGGGGATTGGGGATTAGCCCCGGCCCGGTCTCCAATCCCCCCATCCCCGAGATAACACATGAGTAGTGAACTGATTTTCGGCATCCACGCCCTGGATGCCGCGTTGGAATCCCATCCCGAACATATCCTCGAAGTCTGGCTGCTGAAAGGCCGGGACGATGCCCGCCTGCAGGGGCTGCAAAGCCGGTTGCAGGCGGTGGGGGTCAAGGTCCAGTTCGCCAGCCGCCAGACCCTGGACGGCAAGGCGGAAGGTCACCAGCACCAGGGCGTGGTGGCCCGGGTCAAGGCGCAGCCGGCCCTGAACGAGGCGGATCTGGACGCCCTGCTCGACAGCCAGCCCAATCCCCTGCTGCTGGTGCTGGACGGCGTCACCGATCCCCACAACCTGGGCGCCTGCCTGCGCACCGCCGATGCCGCCGGGGTGCACGGCGTCATCGTGCCCAAGGACAAGTCCGCCGGCCTGACGCCGGTGGCGCGCAAGGTGGCCTGCGGCGCCGCCGAAACGGTGCCGCTGTTCCAGGTGACCAACCTGTCCCGCACCCTGCGCAGCCTGCAGGGCAGGGGGGTCTGGGTGCTGGGCACCGCCGGCGAGGCGGACCACAGCCTGTACCAGGCCAAACTGACCGGGGCCCTGGCGCTGGTGATGGGCGCCGAGGGCAAGGGCATGCGCCGGCTGACCCGGGAGCACTGCGACGAACTGGTGAGCATCCCCATGGCGGGGTCGGTGTCCAGCCTGAACGTATCGGTGGCCACCGGCATCTGCCTGTTCGAGATGGTGCGCCAGCGCTCCCTATGATGGACGGAGAAGGTGCCATGCACTGGCAGCTCGCCGCCTTCGATGAGCTGAGTGCCGCCCAGCTCTACCAGATGCTGGCGCTGCGCTGCGAGATCTTCGTGGTGGAGCAGGACTGTGCCTATCAGGATCCGGATGGTCTGGATCTGCATCCGCAAACGCGCCATCTCAACCTGTGGCGGGGCGGGCAGCTGCTGGCCACCGCCCGGCTGCTGGGGGGGGGGGGGGAGGGGGCGCGGGGGGGTGGGGGCTGTATCTTCTATCCCATCGGCGCTGCCGGCCCGGAGGGGCGTGCTGGCTGTGCGTGTCTGCCG
>NZ_NMUO01000215.1 GCF_002237365.1 Zobellella denitrificans | reverse complement strand
CCGGCTCCTCTCCCTCCCGCCGCGCGCTGCGTTCCGTGCTGCCCGCAAGTACACGCGGTGCCGTCGGGTGGATAAGCGCGGCTGGCGCAACGCGGGCCAGGGGGTGGTGTGAGTGACGGGCTGCGGTGCGGCCGCGCGACCCAGGCCATGGCCCGGTACAGGAGGGAGGGAACCAGGCCGAAGGCCCGCCACGACGTCAGCTTCACCGGCCAGGCCTGGACACAAAGGCGCAGCAGGGCGAACAGCAGGGCGGCGTAGACGCCGCCGGCCAGGTACCAGCACAGCAGGGCGAAATCCCCGGCCAGGCGCAGCAGGGCCACCTCCGCCACCGCCTTGTGCAGCCCCAGGGGGGAGAGGGGATCCGTCCGGCGCAGGCACAGGGGCGCCAGGGTCAGCCGTGCCAGGGGCCTCTGCTCTTCCACCTGCCGCAGGCAGCGGGGCAGGGCGCGGACCAGCCGGCCCAGGTCCAGGCAGCACCACAGCAGCAGGGGCTCCAGCAGCGACGGCCAGGGC
>NZ_NMUO01000216.1 GCF_002237365.1 Zobellella denitrificans | reverse complement strand
GTTGAAACGCAATACGTCACGTACCCTGAGCATGGAGAATAAGCGGAAGCTGTGCTGCCTGAATGACGATTACTTGCTCGAATCCATGGGTCTGTTCAAATTATGAACTCTGGTGCGTCAGCCCTGGCCCGAAGGGTGGGAGTGGACACATCTACAAACCATAACCAGTTACGTCCAACGAGGAAAAGGGCCAAACTATTCTGATAGTGGCCAGGTTAGAGTCATTTCACAAAAATGTGTTCAATGGAAAGGGTTTGATATTGAGCCTGCTCGCTATATTAGCGATAGTAGCTTAGACAAATACCAACCGGAAAGATTCTTACAGGAGAAAGATCTTCTGTGGAATTCTACAGGAACGGGAACTGTAGGAAGAATCAACGTATTATCCAGGGTGAGATCGCGAACGTTTTTTGCACACTTCGTTCTATTTGACCCGCAGATCGTGTTGTGATCTGATACTCCCTTTTTGGGAGATCCATGATGAGCCTTGATGCATTTTCTCAGTATTTCGGT
>NZ_NMUO01000214.1 GCF_002237365.1 Zobellella denitrificans | reverse complement strand
ACCTGCTGCACCTGGCCGAGCTGCTGCAGCAGGCCGCCGCCGGCCTGGACGGCGAGCAGGCGCTGATCCGCCACCTGGCCGAGGCCCGGGAGGCGGGCGCCGAGGCCGCCGATGAGCAGGTGCTTAGGCTCGAGAGCGACGCGGATCTGGTGCGGGTGGTGACCATCCACAAGTCCAAGGGCCTGGAGTATCCCCTGGTGTTTCTGCCCTTTATCTGCTCCTTCCGGGAAAGCGGCGGCAAGGGCGGCCCGGTGCAGCTTTACGACGGCCGGCGCAAGCGGCTGGTGCTCAATCCCAGCGAGGAGGAAAAGGCCCTGGCCGAGCGGGAGCGGCTGGGGGAGGATCTGCGCCTGCTGTACGTGGCCCTCACCCGGGCCCGCCACGCCTGCTGGCTGGGGCTGGCCGACATCGGGGTCGGCAACGGCAAGAGCTCGCGCCTGCACGACTCGGCCATGGGCCGGGTGCTGGGCGGCGGCAGCCCGCTTGCCGGCCCCCTGGCCGACTGGCTCGCCCCCCTGG
>NZ_NMUO01000212.1 GCF_002237365.1 Zobellella denitrificans | reverse complement strand
GCACAGCCCGGGCGGCCCCGGCCCGCTGCTCGTTCACCGCCCGGGCCAGTTGGCCGATGCCGGAGCCGCCGGCGAAGCGGCGGGAATGACGCAGCATCAGGATGCGCTGAGCCAGGGGATGGCGACCCTCGGCACCGGGCACCAGCGCCGGGTGGGCCAGCCGCTCGCCGCTGACCCGCTCGAGCCAGCGCACCCGTTCGGGCTGGTAATGGCCCTGCTCCGCGTGGCGGCACAGATCGCCCAGCAGGGCCCCCGCCTCCACCGAGGCCAGTTGATCCTTGTCCCCCAGCAGCAGCAGCCGGGCATGGGCCGGCAGCGCCGACAACAGGCAGGCCATCATTTCGAGATCGATCATCGAGGCCTCGTCCACCACCAGCACGTCCAGGGGCAGCGGATTGCCGGCGTGATGGCGGAAGTGGCGACTGTCGGGCAGGCTGCCCAGCAGCCGGTGCAGGGTGCCGACCTCGGTGGGGATGCGGCGGCGCACCGCCTCGTCCACCGGCAGCGAGGCCACCTGGGCGCCGATCGACTCGGTCAGCCG
>NZ_NMUO01000213.1 GCF_002237365.1 Zobellella denitrificans | reverse complement strand
GTGCCCGCGCGGGCCGGCAGCCGTTCGAGCAGCGCCTCGCCGCTGCGGCGCTGCAGGCCGTTGTGCCGCTCGTAGCTGTGGGCGGCCCGGCCGAAGGCTTCGGCCACTTTCTGCTTGTCGATATGCTCCATCAGCAACTGGTTACCCGTTTCGTTCACCATCAGATCCATCACACCTTGTCGTTCCCCACGTGTTATCGCCGACCTTGAATTTCTTGCCTACTCCCGGGAGGCGTCCATCAGGGCAGCAACCAGGGTGTGCACGTCTTCCCTTGTATGGGCGGCGCTCAGGGTAATGCGCAGCCGGGCACCGCCCACCGGCACCGTGGGCGGGCGGATGGCGCCCACCCAGATGCCGCGTTCCTTAAGCCGCGCCGCCAGGGCCAGGGTGCGGGCCTCGTCGCCGATCACCAGGGGCTGGATGGCGGTGGCGGAGGGTAGCAGTTCGAACGGCAAGGATTGCACACCGGCGCGGAACTGCCGCACCAGCTGGTTCAGTTGCGCGCGCCGGTGTGCAATCCTTGCCGTTCGAACTGCTACCC
>NZ_NMUO01000211.1 GCF_002237365.1 Zobellella denitrificans | reverse complement strand
ATGAATGCCTGTAACGACACGCCGCCGTACACCGTCGGCAAATGCGCGGCGACGCCGCCGGATGTACAGGCGTTCGGCGACCTCGCGCTGTGGACCCGTGTCGTCACCGAAACCGAGTTGCAGTCGATCTTCGGTTCGGGCCAGCCGTTGTCCACGCTTACCCACTGACCGGAGTCCAGCGATGAACCCGATGGTTTCCTTTTCGAAAGCGCCTGAGATGAAGGCGATGGGCGAGGCGCGGCAAGCGCAAATCCGCAGCAGGCTGCGTCGTACGCGTGGCCTGCTGACGGCCGCTGCCCTCTGCGCGCTGTGCGTATCGATGACGGGCTGCGGCGACGGATCGAGCAGCAGCACCAGCAATGGTGCGGGCGGCTCCGGCACGGCCGCGAACAACGCGGCGGCCGGCGCGGGCGGTGCCCTTGGTGGCGGTCCGGGTGGGGGAGGTCCGGGTGCCCGCCCCCCGGCGGGTGTGCGGGTTAGTGGTGGGGGGGGGCGTGGGGGGGGGCGCCGGGCACGAGTTTGGGGTGAAAGCCGTGGGGCTCTTTGTTTTCCGGGCCCCCGTTGTGAAAAAAACCCACCGCCACTATCATGTAGATGCCCTTTTTTT
>NZ_NMUO01000210.1 GCF_002237365.1 Zobellella denitrificans | reverse complement strand
TCCTGGCGCTGGCCGCCGGGCACCCCGGGGTCGGCATCGAGCCCCTGGCCGGGGCGGGCCACGCCAGCTATATCGACCAGCCCGACGCCTTCAACCGGGCCCTGTGCCGCCTGGCCGGGGCCTTACCGAATCGAGGAGTACAAGCATGAGTTTCAAGCTGCAAGGCAAGGTGGCGGTGGTCACCGGCGGTTCGTCCGGCATCGGGCTGGAAACGGTCCGGCTGCTGCTGGCGGAAGGCGCCCGGGTGGCCTGGTGCGGCCGCAACCCCGGGCGGCTGGCCGCCTCCCTGGAAGAGATGCGCGCCGCCTTTCCCGGGGCCGAGTGCCTGACCCGGCCCTGCAACGTGCTGGACAAGGCCGAGGTGGCCGCCTTTGCCGCCGCGGTGGAGGCCCGCTTCGGCGGAGCCGACCTGCTGATCAACAACGCTGGCCAGGGCCGGGTGTCGAACTTCGAGCAGACCGAGGATGAAGACTGGGTAGCCGAGATCCGGCTCAAGACCTTCAGCGTGCTCCACCCGATCCGCGCCTTCCTGCCCCAGCTGGAGCGCTCGGACTGCCCGTCCATCACCAACGTCAACTCGCTGCTGGCGCTGCAGCCGGAGCCGCACATGATCGCCACCTCGGCGGCGCGGGCGGCGC
>NZ_NMUO01000209.1 GCF_002237365.1 Zobellella denitrificans | reverse complement strand
TTCTTAGTTATCAGAATGGCACGGGACCTCCGGAGCGCACACCCCTCTCTCGTTGGCGGGAGGGACAGATGTTAAAAAACCGCCCCCCCCCGGCCCCCCCCCCCGGCGGGGCCGGCGGCCGAAGGTGGGCGAGCGGCCGAGACCCCAGGGCCCCCCCCCCCGGGCGCTCCCAGGGGGGGGGGTAGCCCCAAACCTGCAGACCCCGCCGCTCCCAGTGGCGCTCGTCCTGGTTGAGCCGCTCAAGCTCGGCCAGGCCGAGCCCCAGGGTGGCGGTGGCCAGCGCCGCCCGCAGGCGGACGTCCTGCTCGGGCTCGGCGCAGGCGCGCAGCCAGAACAGCAGATCCAGCGCCTCCGGGCTCTGGTAGACCGAGTCCTTGTCCGACAGGTAGACGCTCTTTACCCCGAGTTCCGCCAGCGCCCGGCGGATGGCCTGGGCCTCGCGGAAACCGCGCACCAGCACGGCGATGTCGCGGGAGCGCACCGGCGCGAACCCGTCCGCCCCGGCGAAGCCCGCCTGGCCCCGGCGACCCAGGTTCAGCAGCCGCACTATCTCGCCGGCGCAGCGCCCCGCCATCTGCGCCACATAGGCGCCGCCGGAAAAGGGCTTGCCGTCGGCGCCGTCGAGCTGCCACAGGGTCAGGGCGGGC
>NZ_NMUO01000208.1 GCF_002237365.1 Zobellella denitrificans | reverse complement strand
GGCAACGGCGTGGTCATGGGCCAGTTGAAAACCGATGCCAAGTCCAATGAAATCACGGCCATTCCAGCATTGCTCAAGCTGCTGGATATCAAGGGGTGCCTGGTGTCCATTGATGCCATGGGCTGTCAGACTGACATCGCCGGCACCATCGTCAAGCAAGGCGGAGACTACCTGCTGGCGGTCAAGGGTAACCAGGAGCTGTTGCACCGCGCGGTTCAGCAAGCACTCCGACCGTTCCACTCGGCAGCCACCGACCCCGTCAATGTGACGGTGGAGAAAGGACATGGTCGCATTGAGGCCAGGGAATACCATGTTCTTGCTGCCGGTGACGTGGCCAGCCAGTTCCCGGAGTGGAGAGGCCTGAAAACCCTGGGTGTGGCCATCGGCTATCGCCTGGAAAAATCAGGCAAACAGTCCCTCGAATACCGCTACTACATCAGTTCGGCGGAACTGGACCAGGCTCGCTTCGCTGCCGCAGTGCGGGACCACTGGCGGATCGAGAACAGCCTGCATTGGGTGCTGGACGTGTCGATGAACGAAGATGCTTGCCCCATCTATCGAGGTGAAGCGGCTGAGATTCTGTCTTGCATGCGTCACCTGGCGTTGAATATGTTGCGAGCAGAAACGACGAAGAAAGCCAGCATCCGGCGAAAGCAGAAGAT
>NZ_NMUO01000021.1 GCF_002237365.1 Zobellella denitrificans | reverse complement strand
GTTCAGCGCCAGCTGCGACAGGCTGTCGCCCCGCGCCCGGGCCAGGTCGTGCAGGCCACGCAGGGTCTGCCGCCGCCGGGGCGTGATCTGCTCTGCCCGCAGGAAGGGGCTGGCGCCGGCGGCCCGGGAGTCGGGCGGGATCCCCTCCAGGTACCTGTCGCTCAGCTGGCCGCCGGCCAGGGGTGAATAGGCCATGGCGCCCATCCCCAGTTCGGCCAGGACCGGCAGGGTCTCGGTTTCCATTTCCCGTTCCAGCATCGAATAACGCACCTGGTCGACGAGGCAGGGCACGCCCAGCTCCGCCAGCAGGGCGACGGCTCGCCGCGCCTCGGCCGCCGGGTAGTTGGAAATGCCCACATGGAGCGTCTTGCCCTGGCGCACCATGTCGGCCAGGGCCTGCATGGTTTCCGCCAGGGGCGTGTCCGGATCCGGCCTGTGGTGGTAGAAGATGTCCAGGTACTCCAGCCCCAGCCGGCGCAGGCTCTGGTGCAGGCTGGCGAACAGGTACTTGCGGCCGCCGCCGTCGCCGTAGGGCCCGTCCCACATCGTGAAGCCGGCCTTGCTGGCGATGATCAGCTCGTCTCGCCAGGGGTGCAGGTCTTCCTTTAGCAGGGTGCCGAACCGCAGCTCGGCGGCGCCGGGGGGCGGACCGTAGTTGTTGGCCAGATCGAAGTGGGTGATGCCCAGGTCGAAGGCGCGGCGCACCATGGCCCGGCTCCGGGCGGGGTCGCCGTCAGCACCGAAGTTGTGCCAGAGCCCGAGGGCGATCTCCGGCAGGCGCAGGCCGCTGTGGCCGGTCCGGCGGAAGGGCAGCCGACCGTAGCGGTCGGGGGCGGGGGCATAGGGATCCATAATGCTCCTTATTGTTGTTGGCCAAATACGTAGATCGGCCAAAGGGACAACTCCCCCGACACGCTGTAAATACATCCCTGTACGCTCGCACATGCCATCCCTGGCATCTGACGGTCGGCGGAGTCGCTCCCTTTGTCATCCTATGAATACTTGTAATCGATTACACCAGCTCTTGCCCGCCATTGCATCCGTGCCGGCGCAAAAGGCGGCCCGATCTTAGCTTTCGGGAATGGAAGGCCGGTTTTGGCGAGTGCCGGCCGGGGAGGAATGGGGCACCATCGGTCTCCCAACCACGAACAAGGAGACTGAGATGTCCATTCGCGTCACCATCATCGGCGCCGGCAGCACCGTATTCATGCGCAACATAGTGCGTGATCTGCTGCACAAGCCGGCCCTCAAGCACATCGAGATCGCCCTCTACGACATCGACGCCCGCCGCCTGGCCGAGTCGGAGCGGGTGGTGCGCCAACTGGTGTCCGCCCTCGGGGCGCCGGCCCGGGTGCAGGCCTATGCCGACCGTCGCCAGGCCCTGGCCGGGGCCACGGCGGTGTTCACCCTGTTCCAGGTGGGCGGCTACCGGCCCTGCACCCTCACCGACTTCGAGGTGCCGCGCCGCTACGGCCTGCAGCAGACCATAGGCGACACCCTGGGGGTGGCCGGCATCATGCGCGGCCTGCGCACCATTCCGGTGCTGCTGTCCCTGGCCGAGGACATGCGCGAGCTGTGCCCCCGGGCGCTGCTGATGAACTACGTCAATCCCATGGGCATCCTCAGCCTGGCCATGCAGCGGCTGGCGCCGGACATCCGCTACGTGGGCCTGTGCCACTCGGTGCAGGGCACCGCCGAGCAGCTGGCCACCGATCTCGGGGTGCCGCCGGCGGACCTGGTGTACCGCTGCGCCGGCATCAACCACATGGCTTTCTACCACAGCTTCCAGCAGCGTCTGCCGGACGGCGCCCTGATCGATCTCTATCCCCGGCTGCGCGCTCTGGCCGAGCAGGGGCTGGTGCCGGACGACAACAGAGTGCGCTACGAGATCCTCAAGCGTTTCGGCTATTTCGTTACCGAGTCGAGCGAGCACTTCGCCGAGTACAGCCCCTGGTTTATCAAGCGGGATCGGCCGGATTTGCTCGAGCGCTTCAATGTGCCCCTGGACGAGTACCCCCGCCGCTGCGAGCGCCAGATCGCCGACTGGGCGGAGGAACTCAAGCGGATCGAGTCCGGCGAGGCCATGGCGCTCAAGGAAAGCCACGAGTACGCCGCCGGCATCGTCAACGCCCTGGTCACCCACGAGCCGGTGGTGATCTACGGCAACGTGCTCAACCGCGGCGCCATCGAGAACCTGCCGGCGGACTGCTGCGTGGAGGTGGCCTGCCTGGTAGACGGCAACGGCGTCCAGCCCCAGCGCTTTGGCCGTATCCAGCCCCAGCTGGCGGCGCTGATCCAGACCAACGTCAACGTGCAGATGCTGACGGTGGAAGCGGTGGTACACCAGGATCCCCAATACCTCTACCACGCCGCCTACCTGGACCCCCACACCGCCGCCGAGCTGGATCTGGAGCAGATCCACGGTCTGGTGGACGATCTGCGACGGGCCCACGGCGACTGGCTGCCCGAGTGGGCCCGGCTGGGCTGATGGCCTGAGCACCTGAACAAGGGGACGGCAGGCCGGCACCGCTGTCCCTGATCTTTAATCCCCAATCCCCGTTTTCTGCTCCTCGGCCCGGCTTTGCCGCCGGTATTGCCGCGGGGTCAGTCCGGTCAGGCGGCCGAAGGCATCGTAGAACCGGCTCTGGCCGGAAAAGCCGCAGCTCAGGGCGATGTCCTGCACCGGGCGGCGGCTTTCCGCCAGCAGCACCCGGGCGTGGTTGATCTGCAGGGTCAGCAGGTACTGCTTGATGCTGGCCCCCATCACCTGCCGGAACAGCTGCATGGCGTAGTTGGGATGCAGCCGGGCCGCCTGGGCCACCTGGGCGACCTTGAGCCCTTCCCGGTAATGGCACGACATAAAGGCGATCATCTGGTGCAGCTTGTTGGCCCGCTCCGGGCTCAGGGTGGGAAGGGGGACGGCGCCCTGCTCCGGCTGCAGGCTGTGCCAGCCGGTGAGGACCACCCGCCGGCACATGAGGGCGATCTCCTCCTGCAGCAGGGCGGCGAAGTGGGGCTGGCGGTGGCCGGCATCCTGCTGCCAGCGGCGGATGTCGCCTTCCCCGAACAGATGGGCCCGGTCCGAAACGATTACCTGGCCCTGCAGCAGCCGGGACTGCAGGGCCTCGTCCAGGGCAAAGCCCAGGAACAGCGGCAGCGGGATATTGAGGATGGCCATGCGTTCGCAGCCGCCCTGGTCCACCAGCCGGTGCGGGATCAGGCCCCAGAACAGGCCCACGTGGCCGGCGGGCAGGGTGATACGCCGCTCGCCGATGAGGTAGTGCACCGGCCCGTCCAGGGGAATGTTCACTTCCACCTGGCGGTGCCAGTGGTGGCCGGGCATTTTGCCCGGACGGCGGAACTCGATGCTGAGCGCCTCTTCCTCCATCGCCGCGGGCTCGGGATGCTGCACCATGGCGCTAGGCCGCTACCTCGAAGGCGGCGCGGATCAACCGGCGGGTGTATTCCTCCCGGGGTTGGGTCAGCACCTGCTCGGTGTCACCCACCTCCACCAGGTCCCCGTGGCGCATCACCATCACCCGGTGGCAGAGGGCGCGCACCACCCGCAGATCGTGACTGATAAAGAGGTACGACAGGTTGTGTTTCTGTTGCAGCTGGCGCAGCAGCTTGATGATCTGGTTCTGCACCGACAGATCCAGCGCCGAGGTGGGCTCGTCCAGCAGGATGAAGTCCGGCTCCATGGCGATGGCCTTGGCGATGGCGATGCGCTGGCGCTGGCCGCCGGAAAACTCGTGGGGGAAGCGCTCCAGGGCGAAGGGCGCCAGGCCCGACTCCTGCAGGGCGAGGATGGCCTTCTGCTCCCGATCCTTGGCGTCCTTGCCGATGCCGTTGATGAGCATGCCCTCCTGGATGATCTGGCGCACCGTCATGCGCGGGTTGAGGGAGGAGAAGGGATCCTGGAACACGATCTGCATCTTGCGCCGGAGCGGGCGCATGGCCTGCCTATCCTTGTCGTGGAGCGGTTGGCCGTCGTAGTGGATCTCGCCCTGGGAGTCGATCAGCCGCAGCAGGGCGTGGCCCAGGGTGGTCTTGCCCGAGCCGGACTCGCCCACCAAGCCCAGGGTTTCGCCCTGGCGCAGGCCCAGATCCAGGCCCTTGACCGCCTCGAAATACTGGGCCGGCTGGCGTCGCCAGAGGCTGGCGGCCTGGGTCTGGAAGCGCACCCGGATGTCCCGCCCGCGGAGGATCTCGGGGGCGGCGGCGGCCAGGGCCGGGGCCCGGCCCGAGGGTTCGGAGTTGAGCAGGTGGCGGCTGTAGGCATGTTGGGGCGCGGTGAACAGCGCTTCGGTGGCGTTGTTCTCCACCACCTGGCCGTGCTGCATCACGTACACCCAGTCGGCGTACTGGCGCACTATGGTGAGATCATGGGTGATCAGCATCACCCCGATGTTGTGTTTCTGCTGCAGGCGGCGCAGCAGGTTGAGGATCTCCGCCTGCACCGTCACGTCCAGGGCGGTGGTGGGCTCGTCGGCGATCAGCAGATCCGGGTTGTTGGCGATGGCCATGGCGATCATCACCCGCTGGCGTTGGCCGCCGGACATCTGGTGCGGATACTGATCGATGCGTTTTTCCGGCTCGGGCAACTGCATCTCGGTGAGCAGCTCCAGCACTCGCGCCCGCACCTGCTGCCTGCTCATGCCCCTGTTGTGCTCAAGCAGCATCTCACCGATCTGCTGGCCCACGGTGTAGAGCGGATTGAGGGAGGTCATCGGCTCCTGGAAGATCATGCCGATGCGCTTGCCGCGGATGGTGCGCATCCGCGCTTCGTCGAAGCCGGTGATGTCCTCGCCCAGCAGCTCGATGCGGCTGTCGGGGGAGACGATGGCGTTGCCGGGCAGCAGCTTCATGATGGTGCGCGCCGAAATCGACTTGCCCGAGCCCGATTCGCCCACCATGGCCACGGTCTGGCCCCGGTAGATCCTGAAGGACACGTTCCGCACCGCCTCTGCCAGGCCGTCCCGGGTCTTGAAGTCGACCCTGAGGCGCTCGGCCCTGACCAGCAATTCTGAATTCTTCATGGCAATCACCTGTTAACGGTTGGAATAGGGATCGACGGCGTCGCGCAGGCCGTCGCCGGCGGCGTTGAAGGCCAGCACCGCCACCAGGATGAACAGCACCGGGCTCAGCAGCCAGGGATAGGAGCCCAGCACCTGGTAGTCGCGGGCGGCGTTGAGCAGCAGGCCCAGGCTTATCATCGGCGGCTGGATACCGACCCCGAGGAAGCTCAAAAAGCTCTCGGTGAGGATAAAGGTCGGGATCATGGCGGTGGCTACCACGATGACGTGGGACAGCACGTTGGGCAGGATATGGTGCACTATGATACGGCCGTCGCTGGCACCCACGGCGATGGCCGACTTCACGTAGTCCATTTCCCTGAGCACCAGCGCCTTGCCGCGCACTTCCCGCGCCAGCTGGGCCCACTTCAGGCTGCCCAGCAGCAGCACGAACAGCACGAAGGTGGTCTGGGGCGACACCGTCTTCGGCAGTATGGCGATCACCGCCAGGTACAGCGGCAGCTCGGGAAAGGCCAGCATCAGCTCCACTAGCCGCTGGGTCCAGAGGTCGAAGCGGCCGCCGAAGTAGCCGGAGGCGATGCCCACCAGGCAGCCGACCACCACGCAGATGCTGGTGATCAGGCCGGCCATCAGCAGGGTCACGCCCATGCCGTGCAGGATGCGGCTGAAGTTATCCCGGCCGAGGCCATCGGTGCCGAGGAAATACACCGCGTAACCGGGCTCGGCCGCCACCAGATGGGTGCTGAAGTTTAGGCCGAACAGCCGGTAGTCCCAACCCTCAGCGAAGAAGCGCAGATAGATTTTCTGGCTGCTGTCCTTGACGTAGCTGGCCTCGAAGGTCTCGGGATCGAAGCTGATCTCGAAGGGGTGCACGAAGGGTCGCAGGGAGAAGCCGTCGTCACCGAAGAAGTGGATGCCCTGGGGCGGCAGGTAGATATCGTTGCTGTTGCGTGCCGCCGGATCCTGGGGCGAGAAGAAGGGGGCGAACAGCGCCAGCACCAGCAGCAGGGCGATAAAGCCGAGGGAGACCAGCGCCAGCCGGTTGCGTTTGAAGCGGCGCCAGACCAGGGCCAGGTAGCGTTCGTCGCGGCTGGCGGGGCGCCGGCGCGGATCCTGGGTGATGAGGTTCGAGGTCTGCATAGGGGTTTCCATGATTAAGGCTCCTTGGGCGTCAGGACAGCCGCACGCGCGGGTCGAGCAGGGCCAGCAGGATGTCGGCGATGATGTTGCCGATCACCAGGGTGGCGGCCAGCAGCAGCATGAAGGAGGCCACCACGAACACGTCCTGATCCTGCATGCCGCTCACGATCAGCGGGCCCACGGTGGGCAGGGCGAAGACGATGGCGATCTCCAGCTCGCCGGCGATCATGTAGGGTAGGGCCACGCCCTGGAACATCACCAGGGGGTGCAGGGCGTTGGGCACCACATGCTTGAACAGCACCCGGCGCGACGACAACCCCTTGGCGCGGGCGGTTTCCACGTACTGGGCCTGCATCACGTCCAGCATGTTGGAACGCATCACCCGCAGGTGGTGGGCCATGCCGCCGAAGATGGCCACCAGCAGCACCGGCCAGATGTGTTGCAGCAGGTTGCCGAACTTGGCCAGGCTCCAGGGGGCCATCACGTATTCGGGGGAGAAGAGGGCGGCCACGTGCACCGAGCCCAGGTGGAACACCAACAGGTAGAGCATCAGCAACGCCAGCACGAAACGCGGCGTGGTCATGCCGATAAAGGCGAACACCGTCACCAGGTTATCCACCCAGCCGTAGGGACGGGTGGCCACGAAAATGCCGAGCAGGGTGCCGAGCAGGGTGGCGCCCAGATGGCACATCAGGGCGATCAGCAGGGTCATCGGCAGGCGATCGTTGATCAGCTCGGCGATTGGCTTGTTGTAGACGTAGGAGTGGCCGAAGTCGCCCTTGGTGACGATATTGCCGATCCAGGTCAGGTACTGTACTGGCAGCGGCCGGTTCATACCCTGTTCTTCGCGGAAGCGGTCGGCCAGCTCCTGAGCCTCCCGCTCGCTCATGCCCGACATGCTGATGGCTTGGCTCTTGAGCCGATCGGCGTAGTCGCCGGGCGGCAGCTGGATCAGGAAGAAGGCGACCACGCTCAGCGCCAGCAGCAGGGGCACGGCGGCGAGCAGGCGCTTGAAGATAAAGCGTAACATAGCAAGATCCCTCGGTTGCTAGGTGGTTGGAGGCAGAGGTTGGCACGCCTGTCCGGGCCTGAGAGCAGGGCCCGGAGCAGTGGATAGTGTTGCCGGTATCCCGACTCAGTTCACAAACGGCAGCTTGCCGGGCATCAGTTCCTCCAGCCTGTCCTGGGGCGCAACCCAGACACGCTCGCGCATGATGGCGTCCTCGGCCCACTGGAAGCTGAGGATGGGGGTGCCGGGCGGCACGTTCTTAAGCCGCTTGCTCAGGATCAGTGCCCCGGGCATGGACACCAGGCCGACGTGGTAGAGGTTTTCGGTGAACACCCGGTTGTACTGGTTGAGGATCTCCAGCTGTTTGCCCAGATCCGGCTCGTTGGTGAACTGGTTGATAAGATTCACCAGCTCCCGCTCGAAGGGCAGCAGTTGCTGGGGTTTGTCGTCGGTGCCCTTGTGCCAGTAGGGGGTCTTGCTGTGCACCGGCGCCAGGGCCTCGGCCAGCTGGATCGGTTGGATGTATTCGCTGTCGTTGCGGCGGATGAAGAAGTCGAAGCTGCCGTTGCCGAGGGCGGCATCCACCTGGGCACCCTGCAGCGGCAGTGGTATCAGCTTGATGCCCACCTCCCGGAACATGCTGACCAGGCCTTCGGCCATGGCCTTCTCACCCGTACCGTCGGGGGTGACCATGGTGATCTCCAGATCCCGTCCCTGGGCCGGGCCCGAGGTGAAGTTGAGGATGCCGTTGTTATCGGTGTCCTCGAGGCCGAGGGCAGCCAGTAGCTCCTTGGCCAGGGCCGGGTTATAGCCGTAGAAGGCCACTGAGTCCTCGTCCACCACTCCTTCCGGGTAGAGGCCGCCGGCATAGGGCCGGCCGAAGGGGCCGCGCACCATGGACTGGGCCAGGGCGTCCCGGTCGATGGCGTGGCTGACGGCCTGGCGGAAGCCGAGCTCGCGGTTCAGCTGGCGAATAGCCCGCTCCCGGTCGTCGCTTACCCCCAGATCCTCGGACAGGTTGAGGAACAGCGACCATCCCAGGATGCGGGG
The DNA here is from genome assembly GCF_002237365.1 of Zobellella denitrificans. Lineage (GTDB taxonomy): Bacteria > Pseudomonadota > Gammaproteobacteria > Enterobacterales > Aeromonadaceae > Oceanimonas > Oceanimonas denitrificans. The sequence goes on along the minus strand of NZ_NMUO01000021.1, from coordinate 36,932 downwards.
GCTGAAGTCGAGCCGGGCCTTGGCGTCGGGCTGGCGGCTCTGGCGGATGGATTCCAGGTAGTTGCTGGGGTTTTCCATGTTGGCGTAGTCGGCGTTACCGGCCACGGTCTGCACCTCCCGGTCGGTCCAGGTGGACAGCTTGAAACGCAGTTCGTCCATGTAGGGCAGTTGCTGGCCCTGTTCGTCCACCTTCCAGTAGTAGGGGTTGCGGCGCAGCACCATCATCTGGTCCGGAGTGTAGGACACCGGCACCCAGGCGCCCATGGTCACCACCGGCAGGGTGGAAGGGGAGAGGGCGTTGGCGTAGCTGGCGTAGGTGGCCTGGTCGTTGTATCTGGGGTGCAGGGGCTTCAGCACATGGGCCGGACCCGGGCACATGCGGAAGAAGGCCATGCTGTACAGGTACTGGGTGGGGAAGGCGTCCTGGAAGGTCCAGCGCAGGGTGCTGTCGTCGATTTTCTCCAGGGTAGTGCCTTCGCCGTAGGTGCCGGGGCTAGCCCAGGCGCCGACCCGGGGATCCATGATGTTGTCTTCCCACAGGAAGAGCACGTCGTCGGCGCCGAAGGGCTGGCCGTCGGACCACTTGGCGCCTTCGATCAGGTGCATGGTCAACTGCTTGCCGTCTTCGGACCACTCCCAGCTCCTGGCCAGGTTGGGCAGCGGGGTCTGCTCTTCCTTGCGGATGGAGGTGAGGGGGCCGGTGCGGGTGAGGCATTCGGCCACTGTGTATTCGGTGCCGCCCCAGCCGGAATTCTTGCCCGCGGCATAGTTCCATCCTTCGGGGCGGCCGCCGGTGACCATGCGGAACACGCCGCCGTAGATGCCAACGCCGTCGGGCATGCCGCTTTCCAGGAATACCAGCGGCTCTCTGGGCAGGCGCTCGGCCACCGGCGGCAGCTTGCCCTGCTCGACCAGCTCGGTGACCCAGGTCGGCTCGCTGTAGGCGGGCAGGGCCTGGAAGCGGAACAGATCCGCCTGGGTAAGCTCCATGGGGTAGCCCTGGCCGGGCAGGGGCTGGGCTGCGGGCAGGGGGGAGATCTCGCCGACCGGCTCAGCCAGCAGCGCGGCCGGCGCCAGTCCCAGCAGGCTCGCCACGCAGGCGGACAACAGCGAAGTACGATAATGCGGTGTTTTCATCCTTTGGGTCCTTCTTTCCATGCAGAGTCAAGGCGTCCCGCCTTGGGCGGGACGCCGGGATCAGAGGGCGGTGAGCTTGATCACCATGGCGCTTTGCGGATCCAGCACCGGCATGGCCAGGCCAGCCTCGGCCAGCCAGTCGCCGCCGGCCACGCAGCCGCCGTCCACCCAGAGTGGCAGCTTCTTCATCACCCCGTAGTCGAAGCAGGCGGGGCGCTCCAGCAGCTCGACGCGGTAGCGCTTGTCGGCGGCCAGGCCGGGTAGGCGTAGGGCGCCGGACAGGGCGTAGCGGGGCAGGGTCAGTTGGCCGACGTAGAACACTGCCTCGCTCCGGTCCGGGCTGACCACGCCGTGGATCAACTGGGCCGGATCCGGGCTGTCGAGGCGCACCACCTCGCCGCCGTGCAGCAGTGGGCGCAGCTGCTTGTGCAGGGCGATATAGCGGGCGAAGCCCTGGCGCTCGGCCTCGCTTTCCTTCACCGGATCCAGCTCCACCCCCATGTGGCCGAACAGGGCGGTGAGGCCACGAAAGGCGATGCTCAGCTCGCGTCGGGTGCTGTGGCTGTGGTGGGTGCCGATATGGGTGCCCATTACCTCGGGCGGGAAGAAGTAGCTCATGCCGCGCTGGATCTGCTGGCGATCCAGAGCGTCGTTGTTGTCCGAGGGCCAGAAACGGTGGGCGCGCTTGAGGATCTCGTAGTCGATCCGGCCGCCGCCGGAGGCGCAGGATTCGAATTCCACCCGCGGATGGCGCCGCGCCAGCTCGTCCAGCAGCCGGTACACCGCCAGGGTCTGACCGTGCTGTGCCGGACGGCCCTCGTGGCCGGGTTGCACCAGCTCCCGATTCATGTCCCACTTGACGTAGTCGATGTGGTAGCGGCCGAGCAGTTCGTCGAAACGCGCCAGCAGGTAGCCAAACACCTCGGGGTTCTGTAGATCCAGCACGTACTGGAAGCGGCCTGCGGGCTGGTGGTAGCCGGGCAGGGCCAGCAACCAGTCCGGGTGGGCACGGTACAGATCCGAATCGGGGTTGACCATCTCCGGCTCGAACCAGATGCCGAACTCCATGCCCAGCGCCTTGACGTGGGCGATCACCGGCTCCAGGCCCTCGGAGTACTTGCGCTCGTCCAGGTACCAGTCGCCCAGGGCGGCGCGGTCGTGATCCCGGCCCCTGAACCAGCCGTCGTCGATGATGAAGCGCTCCACGCCCATTTCCGCCGCCCGGCTAGCCATCTCCATGATGTAGGCCGGCGAGTGATCGAAGTAGATACCTTCCCAGGTGTTGAGATGCACCGGCCGGAGCTTGGCCACCGGCCAGTTGAGGATATGGGCGCGCACGAAGCGGTGGAAGCGGCGGCTCATGGTGGTCAGGCCGGCATCGCTGTAGCTGGCGTAGAGCCAGGGGGTGGAGCAGGACTCGCCCTCGGCCAGGCGGATCTCGCCCGGGGCGTACAGGGCCTCGGCTTGCACGAAGCGGCGGCCGTCGCTCTTCACGTCGGCGCGCAGCCGGTGGTTGCCGCTCCAGGCCAGGTGGAAGCCCCACACCTCGCCCTGCTGTTCGCCGAAGCCCGGGGTGCCGAGCATAAAGCCGGGAAAGTATTCGTGGGAGGTGCGGCCGCGGCGATTTTCCTGCAGGTAGCCGCCGTGGACCAGGGGCACCCGGTGGCTCTGGAACTCCTTGCACCAGCGGCCGTGGAAGGCCTGCAACTCGCTCACCCGCTCGGGCAACTGCAGGGTCAGGGCCAGCCGGGCCAGCTCATAGTCGCCGGCCTTGAGGTTGGTGAGGGTATGGCGCAGGGCCAGCACTTCGCTGTCGGGATCCAGACCGATTTCCATCTCCAGACGCAGGCCGGCGATGGCGTCTTCGTAGATCAGCCGGGCTTGCTGTCCCTGGTGGGACACCGACACCGGCTCAAACACCGGCGACCAGTCCATGCCCTGGCGGTGGCCCTCGACGCCCGGGGCGCTGAACACCCCGCGACCGGCTTCCGGATTCAGCCCCAGGGGCACGTCCACGTCCAGCCGGCTGTTGGGTACGGCGCGGACCAGGGTATCGGCGGCGGCCTGGTCGAAATGGGCGAGTTTCCTGCCCCAGTAGAGCAGCTCTGCGGTCGGTCTGTGGCGCAGCTGCAGTTCGGTATGCTGGCCACACAGGCGGAGAATGGTGGTGGTCATCTGTTCAGGCTCCCTGGGATCGACCCTGGTCCGGATTAATGTAATCGGTTCCAATCGGTTTGGTTGCCTGAATGCCAATTTGACAGGCGGTATTGCCGAAGGTTGCCGATGTTTATTTGTAAACGTTTACACTAATGTAGAGAGCCCCCCGGAAAATGGAAACCCCGGGGTAATAAAAGTGTGAAACGGATCGGAAATTTTGTGTGGCCGGCGGCCTCAGTCCGCCCGGTGCCGGGCGCGGGCCTGGGCCCGGTAATGGGAGGGGGAGACACCGGTCTGGTGGCGGAACCAGTGGCTGAAGTTGAAGGCGTCCGGGTAGCCGACCCGCTGGGCGACCTGGCTTATCTGCCAGTTGCTGTGGGCCAGCAGCTCCCGCGCCCGCTGCAGCCGGAGCCGGGCCAGCCGGTGCATGGGGCTCTGGCCGTAAAGCTTGCGGCAGACCCGGTTGAGGTGGGGCACCGAGCAGTGCACCTCTTCCGCCAGGGCGGCCTGGCTCCATTTCTGGTGCAGCTGGGCTTCGAGCCTGGCGAACAACTGGCGCACCGCCATCTCCAGCCGGCTGAAGCCGCCCTGCTGCGACAGGATCTCGGTAAGCAGCTCGTGCACCAGGGTCAGCAGTGGCCGCCGGCGCGGGGTGCGGCTCTGATGGTAGAGGCTGTCCATCAGCGGCGCCAGGGCCCAGACCTGATCATGCTGGAACACGTCGCTGTCGTGCTCCCGCAGCCGGGCCCAGGTGCCGCTGTCGCGCAGCAGCAGCCAGGCCATGTGCCAGTCGTCGCCGTCCAGCTCGAACAGGAAGGGGCGGCCCGCCGGCAGCAGGGTGACGCTGCCGGGCGGTATCGCCAGTTGCCTGCCCGGCAGCGACAGCCGGCCCCGGCCGGCGGTGGTGAACAGCAGGGTGTGCAGATCCGGCGTCTTCTGGCCGACCTGGTACCGGCCCTGGAGTACGCTGACCCCGCCCAGGTGCAGATCGTAGTCCTGCATCTCCGGCACTTCCTCGGTGATCAGGAAGCGCTCCCGGCACTCGGGTCCCAGCACGAGCAGGTCCTGGAACTCATCATGATTCAAATTCACAGGTTGTTGATTCATATGTACATAGCCTGTTTTTCATGCGCCCACTAGAATATCCCCATAATAACTACTTCTCCAGCCTGTGCCCCGGCCATTTTCGGCCCCGGTAGCAGGCCGCTTGTTTCACTATCCATCTTTTTTCACATTACCGGAGCATTCCGGGGACAGCCGTTGCCGCCGTGGCGGGGCCGACCCGGCGGGGGGCATTATGGGTTATCGACAATTCTGGCGGCAGGTGATGAGTCTGGCGCTGCCGGTGGCGGTGCAGTCGGCGCTGGTGGCGGCGCTGGGCATGGCCGACGTGCTGATGGTCAGCCACCTGGGCAACGAGGCGGTGGCGGCGGTGGGGCTGTCGGCCAAGCTCAACTTCGTGTTGATCCTGGTGATGGCGGCCATCGGCACCGGCTGCTCCATCATGGTGGCCCAGTATTTCGGCGCCGGCCGGCGCGACAAGGTGCGCCAGACTCTGGCCTGCGCGCTGCTGCTGGGCACCCTGGTGATGCTGCCCTTTACCCTCTGGCTGCTGGGCTGGTCCGGGCCGCTGATCCGCCTGGGCAGCAGCGATCCCAACGTGGTCGAGCTGGGCACCCTATATCTCACCCTGATCGGCCTGACCCTGTTCACCACCCAGGGCATCATCGTCTACGAGTCGGCCATGCGTTCCATCGGTCGCGCCGACTGGCCGCTCAAGTACGCGGCGGTGGCCATACTGCTCAACATCGCCCTCAACTACTGGCTGATCAACGGCGGCCTGGGGCTGCCTGCCCTGGGGGTGACCGGGGCGGCCATCGCCACCGTGCTGGCGCGGCTGTTCCAGTTCGGCTGGATCCTCTGGGAGCAGCAGCAACGGCCGGAGCTGCGCCTGGAGGGCGCCACCTGGCGGGCGCTGCGCGGCACCCGGCTGCCGGGGAACTTCATTGCCCTGACCTGGCCGCTGGTGGCCAACTTTACCCTGTGGTCGGCGGGTTCGCTTGGCTATCACCTGATCGCCGGCCGCCTGGGCACGGTGCCGCTGGCGGTGATGAGCCTGCTGGCGCCGATAGAAGGCATGTACCACGCCTTTTTCTTCGGCCTGGTCAGCGCCTGCGGCATCATGATCGGCCAGCGCCTGGGACGGGATCAGTTTGCCGAGGCCCGCTGGCTGGCGCACCGCTTCCTGTGGATAGCGCCGCTGGGCTCCCTGCTGCTGGGACTCATGCTGCTGGCGGCCTCGCCGCTGCTGCTGGGCTGGATGCAGATGCCGGACGCCGACACCGCCTACCAGACCCAGCTGGCGATGGTGGTGATGTGCCTGGGGTTCTGGGTCAAGGTGTTCAACATGACCGCCATCCAGGGCATTCTGCGCTCCGGCGGCGACAGCCGTTTCTGCCTGGGCATGGACATGGTGGCCATGTGGGTCATCGGCCTGCCGCTGACCTGGCTGGCGGCCTTTTTCTGGGAGCTGCCCTTCGTGTGGGTGTACGCCATGGTGCTGAGCGAGGAGGTGGTCAAGGCGCTGGGAGTGTACTGGCGGATCCGCAAGGGCTACTGGCTGGCAAACCTGACCGAGCCGGAGGAACGGCCAACGGCGGTGGCCGAGCCCGCGGCCTAAAGCGCAACAGGCGGAAGAGGGGAGGCGAAAGCCTCCCCTTTTGTTTAGCAAGGGGTTAGCCTTTTGCCGGCTGCCGGGGGCGGTCCGGATACATTTGCAGCCTGGATCACAGAGTGGCTGAAACGATTTTGCAACCTTGCTCACAGAAATGATGCATTTGTGGTTTAGCTGATTGCTAAACCGTTTTAGCTTGCGCTAGTTTGTTCATCGAACCCGAACTTGTCCTCAAGTTCCCCGTCAGTGATGCAGCCCCGGCTGCCTTGTTACAAGGATGAACAATGCGCACTTTTTCCCGTACCCTGCTTGCTACCCTGCTCACCGGCCTGTCCGCCCAGGCCCTGGCCCAGCCGGTGGAAATCCGCGCCTGGCGCCACGACACCAACGAGCACGAGATCGCCGCCTCCCAGGCGGCCATCGCCCGCTTCAACGACAGCCAGAACGACTACCGGGTGGTGGTGGAGCTGATCCCCGAAGGCGCCTATACCGAAACCATCAACGCCGCGGCCCTGGCCGGGCGCCTGCCCTGCGTGCTGGACATGGACCAGCCAGTGGTGCCCAACTTCGCCTGGGCCGGCAACCTGGCGCCCCTGGAGGGGCTGCTGGATCAGGCCCTGCTGGACCAGATCGCGTCCACCGGCAAGGGCAGCTACCAGGGCAAGGTGTATTCGGTGGGCCAGTTCGACGTGGCCCTGTCGCTGTTCACCCGCCAGAGCACCCTCGACAAGCACGGCATCCGCAAGGCCACCCTGGAGCAGCCCTACAGCCGCGAGGAGTTCGACCAGATCCTGGCCAGGCTCAAGGCTTCGGGAGACTTCTTCTATCCCTTCGACATCAACACCAGCTGGAGCGGTGAATGGGCCTCCTACGGCTTCGCCCCCTTCCTGCAGAGCTTCGGTGGCGACCAGATCGACCGCGCCAGCTACCTGGCGTCCGAGGGCGAGCTCAACGGCGAGGCCGCCGAGGCCTGGGGCGAGTGGATGAGATCCCTGGTGACCAAGGGCTATATCGACCGCCGCGCCGCCGACGACAAGGGCTTCCTGCGCGGCCGGGTGGCCATCCATTACAACGGCTCCTGGGCGGTGGGCGAATACAGCGAACTGCTGGGAGACGATCTGGTGGTGATGCCGACCCTGGATCTGGGCCAGGGCCCGGTGATCGGCAGCGGCTCCTGGCACTGGGGCATCAGCAGCAACTGCCCGGACAAGGAAGGCGCCGCCCGTTTCGTCAGCTTCCTGCTGCAGCCCGAGGAGATCGCGGCCATGGCCGACGCCGTGAGCGCCATCCCCACCTCGGAGGAGGCGGCGGCCCTGACCGAACACTACCGGGAAGGAGGCAAGTGGCGCATGTTCTACGACTATTCCGAGCGCTTCGCCCGCATCCGTCCCGAGACCCCGGCCTACCCGGTGATCAGCAGCAGCTTCGAGAAGGCGGTCAACGACATCCTCGACGGACGGGACGTGCTGGATTCCCTGGACGCGGCGGTGGCGGTGATCGAGCGCAACATCCGCGACAACAACGGTTACGGTTTCCAGTAACCCCCATGGGCCCGCCCGGTGCGGGCCCCGGCTCCCGTTCACAGGACACGACATGATGCCCTCCCAAACCCTGCGGCAGCCGGCGGCGACGGCCGCCCGCCCCAAGGACACCCTGGCCCGGCGGCAGCGCTTTTACGGCTGGCTGCTGGGCAGCCCCGCCTTCTTCGGGCTGGCGCTCTTCATCCTGGTGCCCTTCGTGATGGCGATAGTGCTGTCGTTCACCAACCAGCGGCTGCTGTCGCCCAACGCCACCGAGATGGTGGGCCTGCGCAACTACGACCGGCTGCTGGCGGTGACCTGGCTGACCCAGGATGCCCGGCGCGACGAGGCGGGCGCTATTCTGCGGGCCGCCGACGGCGCGCCCGAGTTCGAGCGGCTGCGCACCCTGCTCCGCGCCAACCCGGACTACCGGGACTACAGCGAACTGGCGACCTTCACCTTCAACGAGTCGCGGCTGGTGCTGCTGGCCAAGGATCCGCTGTTCATCAAGTCCTTCGGCAACACCCTGAAGTTCGCCTTTATGGTGATCCCCCTGCAGTGCGGCGCCGCCCTGCTGCTGGCGCTCTTGGTCAACCTGGGGCTGAGGGGGACCAATTTCTTCCGCACCGCCTATTTCGCGCCCGTGGTGACCTCCATGGTGGTGGTGTCCATCGTCTGGACCTTCCTCTACCACAAGGACACCGGCCTGATTAACGAATTCCTGAAGACCCTGTCCTTCGGCCTGATCGGGGACATCGACTGGCTGGGCAGCCCGGCCTGGTCGATGCCGGCCATCGTCGTTATGTCGGCCTGGCAGGGGGCCGGCTACCAGATGCTGATCTTCCTCGCCGGCCTGCAGAATATCCCCGAGGATCTGTACGAGGCGGCCTCCCTCGACGGCGCCAACGGCTGGCAGAAGTTCTGGTACATCACCCTGCCGGGGCTGCGCAACACTACCATCTTCGTGGTGATCTCCACCACCATCGCCGCCTTCGGCCTGTTCACCCAGGTGGACGTGATGACCGCCGGCGGGCCCGCCGACTCCACCAGCACCGTGATGTACCACGCGGTGCGCAAGGGGTTCCGCGAGCAGGACATCGGCTACGGCGCCACCATCAGTGTGATCTACTTCCTGGTGATCCTGGCCATCGCCCTGGGCCAGAAATACTACTTCGACAAGCGGGAGAAATAAGCATGAGCGCCTCTTCGTTATCCATGGTCGATCCCAACTTCATCTACAAGCGGATCCTGACCTACGCCGTGCTGGTGCTGCTGGCCTATGTGTTCCTGTTTCCGCTGCTGTTCATGGTGATCTCCTCGTTCAAGCCCCAGCAGCAGATCTTCACCGATCTCTACTCGATCCGCGCCCTGCTGCCGGTGGGGGAGGTCTCCCTCGACAACTACCGGGCGGTGTTCCGCAAGAGCGCCATCGAGACCATGTTCCTCAATTCGGTGATCATCACCGGCACCACGGTGGTGCTGGGCCTGCTGGTCAACAGCCTGGCCGCCTTCGCCCTGAGCCGGCTGCGCTGGAAGGGGCAGCAGCTGATGCTGACCCTGGTGATAGCGCTGCTGATCATCCCCTTCGAGGCCATCTCGGTGCCGCTGCTGATGCTGGTGGCGCACCTGCCCTGGATCGGCTGGGAAAACGGCCAGTTCGTGCTGCACGGCTCCTGGCTCAACAGCCTGCAGGTGCAGATACTGCCGATGGTGGCCAATGCCTTCTCCATCTTCCTGTTCTACCAGTTCTTCCGGGACATCCCGAAAGACTTCGACGAGGCGGCGGCCATCGACGGCGCCAGCCCCTGGCAGATCTACTGGAAGGTGATAGTGCCCATGTCCTGGCCGGTGTTCGCCACCGTGGCCATACTGCAGTTCCTGCACATGTGGAACCAGTACCTCTGGCCCATCATGGTGGTGCAGGGCGAGGCCGCCCGGCCGCTGCAGCCGGGCATCCAGCAGTTCTTCGGCACCACCACCGAGTGGGGCGAAATCATGGCCTACGCCAGCATGGTGACGGTCCCGGTATTGATTGTGTTCCTGGCGTTCCAGAAGCGGTTCGTCCGCAGCATGGCCAGCGCCGGCGTTAAAGGATAAGGAGAATCGAGATGACCAAGCAGGACCCCTACCGTCCGCTGTTCCACTTCACCCCGCCTTTCGGCTGGATGAACGACCCCAATGGCCTGGTGTATCACAGGGGCGAATTCCACCTCTGCTACCAGTACTACCCCATGGACACCGTCTGGGGACCCATGCACTGGGGCCACGCGGTGAGCCGGGATCTGCTGAGCTGGGAGCACCTGCCCATCGCCCTGGCGCCGGACGCCGCGGGCATGTGTTTCTCCGGCACCGCCACCGCCGATGCCGCCAACCGCACCGGCCTGGTGGGGCCCGAAGGGGGGCTGCTGGCCTACTACACCATCGCCGCCGAGAAAAGCGAGGGCGACCGGGACTTTCCCCAGTCCCAGGGGCTGGCCTACAGCATCGACGGCGGCCGCCGCTGGCAGCGCTATGCCGGCAACCCGGTGCTGCCCAACCCGGGGCTGCAGGATTTTCGCGATCCCAAGGTGTTCTGGCACGAGCCCAGCCAGCACTGGATCATGGTGGTGACCCTGGGCCAGAAGGTGGGCATCTACCGTTCCGCGGACGGCCTGGACTGGCGCTTCTGCTCCGAGTTCGGCGAAGGGGAGGGCGCCCACGATCACCTGGCCTGGGAATGCCCGGATCTGTTCGAGATCCCGGTGGCGGGCAGTGACGAGAGCCGCTGGATCCTGATCGTCGGCATCCAGCGCCAGGCCTATGTACCCGGCTCCGGCACCCAGTATTTCGTGGGCCACTTCGACGGCGAGCGCTTCGTCAACGACAATACGGCCGACACCGTGCTGTGGCTGGACTACGGCCGCGACTATTACGCCAGCCAGACCTGGGCCGAGGTGCCGGCCGAGGACGGCCGCCGCCTGGTGCTGGGCTGGATGAGCTGCTGGCCCTACGCCAACCAGACCCCCACCGCGAACTGGCGCTCGGCCATGAGCCTGCCCCAGACCCTGACCCTGAAGGCCACCGACCAGGGGCTGCGCCTGCACCGGGCCTTCGTGGCCGAGCTGGAGGCCTTCGAGCGGCCGGAGCGGGTGCTGGCCTGCGGTGAGGTTGGCGCCGGCGAACTGCTGGCCGCCGACTGGCCCGAGGCGGCCCGGCTGCAGCTGGCGCTTGAGCTGGCGGAAGGCAGCGAGCTGCGCATCAGCCCCACCGGGGAGGCGGACTTTATCCTGTTCCGCCGGGACGGCCGCCTGGGCCTGCGCAGCCGGCGCCGGGGCCGGATCGGGGTGGCGGAATTCGACGAGCACTACCCCCACGACTACGAGCTGGATCTGGGCGCCCCGCGCCCGCTCAGCCTGGACCTGCTGCTGGATCGCTGCTCGGCGGAGCTGCTGCTGGACGACGGCCGCTACGGCATGACCCAACTGCTGTTCGGCGACAGCCCCCGCCGCTGCCGGCTGGCGGTGGAACGGGGCAGCCTGGTGCTGGAGCAGGGACACTGGCTCGGCCTGAGCCGAAGCGCATAAGCGGAGGACGCGAACAATGGCGGATTTAGTACTGAACAAGGTGATCAAGCGCTTCGGCGAGGTGCAGACTATCCACGGGGTGGATCTGGACATCCGCCACGGCGAGTTCGTGGTGTTTGTCGGCCCCTCGGGCTGCGGCAAGTCGACCCTGCTGCGCATGATCGCCGGGCTGGAGACGGTAAGCGGGGGCGACATCATTATCGACAACCAGAGAGTCAACGAGGTGTCGCCCTCGGAGCGGGGCATCGCCATGGTGTTCCAGTCCTACGCCCTCTACCCGCACATGACGGTGCGCGACAACATGAGCTTCGGCCTGCGCCTGGCGAAGAAGAGCAAGGCGGAAATAGAGCAGCGTGTGGGCGAGGCCGCCCGCATCCTCAAGCTGGAGCACCTGCTCGACCGGCTGCCCAAGCAGCTGTCCGGCGGCCAGCGCCAGCGGGTGGCCATCGGCCGCACCATAGTGCGCAACCCCAAGGTGTTTCTGTTCGACGAGCCCCTGTCCAACCTGGACGCCGAGCTGCGGGTGCAGATGCGGGTGGAGATCTCCAAGCTGCACGAGCAGCTCGGCAACACCATGGTCTACGTGACCCACGATCAGGTGGAGGCCATGACCATGGCCGACAAGATAGTGGTGCTGCGCGACGGCCGGGTGGAGCAGGTGGGAGCGCCGCTCGAGCTCTACCACAACCCGGTGAACCAGTTCGTGGCCGGCTTTATCGGCTCGCCGCGGATGAACTTCCTCAACGCCGAGGTGGTGGCGGCCGAGGGCCGGCAGGCCCGGCTGCGGCTGAGCGGCGGCGAGCGTTTCGAGCTGACCCTGGATCGGGAAGTGGCGGTGGGGGAGGTGCTGCTGCTGGGCATCCGGCCCGAGCACCTGCTGGTGGACGAGCCGGCGGACGTCAGCCTGACGCTGGCAGTGGAGGTGGTGGAAGCCCTGGGCGGCAGTACCTTCGCCTACAGCCGCTACGCCGGCGAGGACGAGGTGGTGGTGGTGACCGACGGCGGCCACCTGATCCGCCGGGGCAGCAGCATCCAGGCCGGCTTCCGGCTGGAGCACCTGCACCTGTTCGACACCAGCGAGGGCTGTTGCAGCCTGCTGCAGCAGCAGAAGGCACCGCGGGTGGCCAGGATACTGGCCGCTGCCTGAGCACATGCCTGGCCGGCACTGCCGTTGGCAGGTGTGCGCCTTGGGGCGCAGGCGGCCCGCCTGCCTTCGCGCCCGGCGCGAACCCTCGGGTTGGCCTGCCACCCCGCAGGGGTAGCAAGGCTCGAGGCAGCACAGGCATCGCGGGTCGGGTTGTGCCTTCGCCCACCCCGGTGTCGCCTTCATGCGGGCGGGCCGCCCGCGCCCCAGGAATCGGCGCCTTTGGCCGACTTATGCGGTGATGACAACGGCGTTGTCATCAAGCGAAACGGCGCCCTTGGGCGCCGTTTTGTCAGTGTTCCCGGGTCTTGCGGAACTGGATATCCGGGTAGCGTTCCTGGGTCAGGTTGAGGTTGACCATGGTGGGGGCGATGTAGGTGAGGTTGTCGCCGCCGTCGAGCGCCAGGTTGAGGGACACCTTGCGCTGGAACTCGTCCAGCTTCTTGGGATCCTTGCAGTACACCCAGCGGGCGGTGGACACGTTCACCGCCTCGTACAGGGCGTCCACGTTGTACTCGGACTTGAGCCGGGCCACCACCACGTCGAACTGCAGCACGCCCACGGCGCCCACGATCAGATCGTTGTTGTCGAGCGGGCGGAACACCTGCACCGCGCCTTCCTCGGAGAGCTGCACCAGGCCCTTGAGCAGTTGCTTCTGCTTGAGCGGGTCGCGCAGCCGGATGCGGCGGAACAACTCGGGGGCGAAGTTGGGGATGCCCGAGAACTTGAGATCCTCGCCCTGGGTGAAGGTGTCGCCGATCTGGATGGTGCCGTGGTTGTGCAGGCCGATGATGTCGCCGGCATAGGCTTCTTCCGCCCGCTCCCGGTCGCCGGCCATAAAGGTCACGGCGTCGGAGATGTTGACCAGCTTGCCGATGCGCACGTGCTTCATCTTCATGCCCTGGCTGTACTTGCCGGACACGATACGCATAAAGGCGATGCGATCCCGGTGCTTGGGATCCATGTTGGCCTGGATCTTGAACACGAAGCCGGAGAACTTCTCTTCCGAGGCCTTCACTTCCCGCTCGTGGGTCTGCCGCGGCATTGGCGCCGGCGCCCATTCGGTGAGGCCGTCGAGCATGTGGTCGACGCCGAAGTTGCCGAGCGCGGTGCCGAAGAACACCGGCGTCAGCTCGCCGGACAGGAACAGCTCCCGGTCGAACTCGTGGGAGGCGCCCATCACCAGTTCCAGCTCCTCGCGCAGCTGGGCGGCGAAGTCGTCGCCGATGGCCTGGTCCAGCTCGGGGTTGTCCAGGCCCTTGACGATGCGCACCTCCTGGATGGTGTGGCCCTGGCCGGACTGGTAGAGGATGGTCTCGTCCCGGTGCAGGTGGTAGACCCCCTTGAACAGCTTGCCGCTGCCGATGGGCCAGGTGACGGGGGCGCACATGATGTTGAGCTCGGTTTCCACCTCGTCCAGCAGCTCCATGGGATCGCGGATGTCCCGGTCCAGCTTGTTCATAAAGGTGACGATGGGGGTGTCGCGCAACCGGGTCACTTCCATCAGCTTGCGGGTACGGTCTTCCACGCCCTTGGCGGCGTCGATCACCATCAGGCAGGAGTCCACCGCGGTCAGGGTGCGGTAGGTGTCTTCCGAGAAGTCTTCGTGACCGGGGGTGTCGAGCAGGTTCACCAGGCGGTCGTTGTAGGGAAACTGCATCACCGAGGTGGTGACCGAAATGCCCCGCTCCTTTTCCATCTCCATCCAGTCGGACTTGGCGTGCTGGTTCGAGCCCCGGCCCTTGACGGTGCCGGCGGTCTGGATGGCGCGCCCGTGCAGCAGCACCTTTTCGGTGATGGTGGTCTTACCCGCGTCCGGGTGCGAGATGATGGCGAAAGTACGGCGCTTGGCCACTTCCTGCTGGAATGATGATGACATGGTCGGCGATCTTCTAGGTTGATGAGGGAGCTGGGGCAACAGACGAGGGCCTTGCTCACCGGCGACAGATAAACGGCCGCTATTGTCCCCGATCCGCGCCCGATCCTCAATCGGCAGATCGCGTCCGTCGCCGGGCTATTGCCCCGCCGCCTGCTCCACATAGCGCGCCAAGTCGGCGATCTGTTCGGGGCTGAGGCTGTCCTTGAAGGCCGGCATGATGCCCACGCCGTTGGTGACGGCTTGCACCACTTGCGCTTCGGTGGGCTTGAGCTCGTCGAGGCTGGGCCCTATCTGGCCTTCGGCCCCGGCGTCCTTCAGGCTATGGCAGAGGGCGCAGGAGGGCTGGGCCAGCTCCAGAAACACCCGTTTGCCGGCCTCGGGATCGCCCCCGGCCTGCGCCGGCAGGCAGAGGGCCAGGCCGAGAAGGCTTGCGGTCGGTCGCCACATGGCAGCTCCTTGATGTTGTGGTGGAAGGGGCAGGCGAGCGCCTGCCCGCCGGCCTCAGGCGACGGTGAGGGTCACGCCGTGATCCTTCCAGCCGTTATGGCCATAGCCCCGTTCGTTGTCGACCCGCTCTTCCGGCTGCACCTGGCCCTGGTCGTCCGTGGCCCGGCTGACCAGGCGGTATTCTCCCGGCGCCAGTTCGGTCGCCAGCACGAAGGGGCGCCAGGCGAAGCGGCCCAGATCCGGCCCGAGAAAGCGCGCCTCGGCCCAGCGGCTGCCGCCATCCACCGACACCTCGACCCCGGCCAGGCCGTGCACGCCGCCGAAGGCCACGCCGTAGATCAGGGTGCGGCCGGGACTGGCGGAGGCCAGCGGCGAGGTTACCCAGGACTTGACCGGCATCTCCCACATGGAGGGCTGATCCGGCGAACCCGATACCCCCACCTCCCGCACCCGGTAGCCGGTGGCCTGAATGGCGGCATCGGTCTGCCCGGCGGTAAAGGCGACCTGGCGGACGTACTTGACGTTGTTGACCCCGTAGTAGCCGGGGATCACCAGCCGTACCGGGCCGCCGTGGGCCAGGGACAGGGGCTCGTCGTTCATCTCCCACACCAGCATGGCCTGCTCCAGCGCCGCCAGCGGTACCGAGCGTTCCACCATGACCGTCTTGGGATCCAGGCCGGCGGGGATGGTCTCGCCGCCGGTGCCGGTGAGGTAGTTCATGCCCTCGGCTACGCCGCCCAGTTCGCGCACCACCTCGCGCAGCGGTACCCCGGTCCAGGCCACGCAGCCGGCGGCGCCCGTCGTCCAGGGCGTGCCGCTGGCACCGTGGGGAAAGAAGGCCCGGCCGTTGCCGGAACACTGCAGCACGCTGACCACCGTCTCCACGCCGATGCGTTTCAGCTCCGCCAGGGTGAGGGCCCTGGGATGGTTGACGCCGGCGATGTTCACCTCCCAGCCCTCGATATCCTGCATGATGCCGGCGTCGGGGGCGGGCAGGTTGTTGCGCACGAACAGCTGGTCGCTGGGGGTGAGCACCCCGCGGCCGATGGCGTCGCGCTTGGTTTCCAGGGTGTTGGCGCTGTGCACTATCAGGGCATCGGCGTTTTTCCAGCCGACATAGTCCGGCAGCGGCGATCCCTGGGCCCAGGCGCGGGGGGACAGGCCAACCAGGCCGGCGCCGGCCAGCAGACCGGCGCCACCCAGCAGCAGCTGGCGACGTTCGGGGTTGAGGGGGCCGGCGGCGCCGGATGGGGTCTCGGCTTGATGGTGGGGGAATTCGGACACGACCAATCTCCTTATGGTTACGCGTTGAGCAGCCGGTGATGGCTGAACGGACTCTATAAAGGTCTATGCCCTGGTTAAAAAAGTGTCAATCAACAAAAGCTTTATTAACAAAATCTGATGTGCTGGCGGGTTCAAGCCGGCGCCGCTTGCCGCTATGATCCGCCCTTTGTATCAAGAAACAGGCCTCGCCCCATGCCCCGCCCATACTGCCGCGGCTGCCGTTTGCCGCAGAATGCCTGCCTGTGCGCCGCCGTGCACCGCCAGCCCTGTCCCCTGCCGGTGGTGGTGCTGCAGCATCCTTCCGAGGCGAGGCATGCCAAGAGCACGGTGCCCTTGCTGCAACTGGGCCTGAGTGGACTCAGGATCGAGGTGGCGGAAACCATGGCGCCCCCACCGGGGAACTGGTGGTTGCTGTATCCCGGTGGGAACGCGGTTGATCTGGACGATGGCGGGCCGGGCCCGGACGTGCCGGTAGCGGGGCTGATCGTGCTGGACGGTACCTGGCGCAAGAGCCGCCGCCTGCTCCATCTCAATCCCTGGCTGCAGCATCTGCCGAGGCTCAGCTTCAGCCGGGCGCCGGCGGGCCGCTACACCATCCGCAAGGGACCGGGCGGCCAGGCGCTGTCCACCCTGGAAAGCCTGGCCCATGTGCTGGATCGCTTGTCGCCCGGTTTCGATCCCGCGCCCCTGCACCGGCTGCTGGAGGCCAGGGTGGCGCAGTTCCGGTCGTATCAAGCCTGCCGGGGAGACGAGCACTGAGCCTGTCCCGCCCTGTCCGGGTGGCATCATGTATACAGCTTATCGTACAGTACCTTGCTGCTACTGTTTCGGCTACGGTACTCAGCCCCCGAGCTGAAACCGCCGGCACCGTCAGGACACGAGAGCCGGTGAGGATTTGAAGATGATTTTTTATCTCTTTGATTTATATGTTTTTTAAGTCAATCTCCCCTCTGCTGGCCGGGATGGTACCGGCTTTGGCAAGAAATTTCTTGTTAAATAACATTGACAAACATCATATAATTGAAAAAAATCAAACCACAAATTGTCAACATTTTAAATTTTAAAGTGTATACAGTTTTACCAAGAAGGCAGCGCATGTGGTCTCAGCTCCCGCCCAAGCAGGCAGGGCATCTGTTTCGATGCGCTAGGGTCTAAGTAATAAATATGAAACAGAGAAGGTAATACCATGGAAGCGTATCTGCTGGAATTTGGTAACTTGTTGCTGAGATGGCTGCACGTCATTGCCGCCGTCGCCTGGATCGGTGAGTCCATCTACTTCGTGATGCTGGACAATGGCCTGAAGCCGCCCAAGTCGGAAGAATGCAAGAAGAAAGGCGTGTTCGGCGAGATGTGGGCCGTGCACGGCGGTGGTTTCTACCACAACCAGAAGTATGCCACCAGCCCCGAAAAGCTGCCGGACGACCTGCACTGGTCGTTCTGGAAGTCCTACACCACCTGGCTGTCGGGCTTTGCCCTGTTCGCCCTGCTGTACATGACCAAGCCGAGCTTCTACCTGGTCAACCCCAACTCCCCCTGGGAGTGGGCCGCCGGCATGACCGGCTGGCAGGCCAACGTCGTGGCCCTGGTGTTCCTGGCCTCGGGCTGGATAGTGTACAACGAGCTGTGCAAGCGCATCAGTCCCAACATGGAGCGCGATGGCGTGCTCAGTATCGCCGTGGCGGTGATGATGGTGGCGGTCGCCTACCTGAGCTCCCATATCTTCTCCGGTCGGGCCGCCTTCCTGATCACCGGCGCCGTCATGGCCACCGCCATGTCCGCCAACGTGTTCTTCTGGATCATTCCCGGCCAGCGCCGCATGGTGAAAGCCCTGCAGGCCGGTGAAACGCCCAACCCGATCGACGGCAAGCGCGGCAAGCAGCGTTCGGTGCACAACACCTATTTCACCCTGCCGGTGCTGCTGTTGATGCTGAGCAACCACTACTCCTTCACCTACAACCACCCGCAGGCCTGGGTGATCATGACGCTGTTCATCTTTGCCGGCGCCCTGATCCGTCAGTACTTCGTGCTGATGCACTCCGGCCAGCACAAGCCGGCCTATCCGGCGGTGGGGGTGCTGCTGATCCTGGCGGTGGTGTGGATTGCCGCGCCCGTCAGCCGGGCCCCGGCCGCGGTCTCTGCGCCGGTTTCCGGTGAAGTGGCCGAAGGCGCCGAAGTACAGGCTGCTCCCGAGGTCACCCTGGCCCAGGTACAGGGCATCATGGAAGCCCGCTGCGTGCAGTGCCACGCGGCCCAGCCGACCCAGCCCGGTTTCGCCTCCGCCCCCGCCGGCATGATGCTGGAGACCGAGCAGCAGACCCAGATCCTGGCCAACCAGGTCAAACAGGTGGTGGCCAGTGGCTACATGCCCCTGGGCAACATGACCCAGATGACCGACGAAGAGCGGGCCCTGATCGCGGCCTGGAGCGGCAACTAAGCCTCTCCCCGGTGATCACCCCCTGGCAAAGCCCGCGTCATGCGGGCTTTGCCATTTCCGGGGAAGTGGCTAAGCTGGGCCCATGCCTTCCTTCTCGCCGGATTTCATGCAACTGACCGACAGTCACTGCCATTTCGACTTTGCCGCCTTCGACGACGACCGGCCGGGCCACTGGCAACGGGCCAACGCGCTGGGGGTGCACCGCCTGGTGATCCCCGGGGTGGAAGAGGCCCAGTGGCCACGGCTGCCGGCCCTCTGCGCCGGGCTGGGGGGCGTGCATTACGCCCTGGGGCTGCATCCCTGGTGGGTGGCGCGAGCGTCCGCCGACTGGCAAGGGCGGCTGGTAACGGCCCTGGAGCAGGCCGATCACCGCTGTGTCGCCCTGGGTGAGATGGGGCTGGATGCGGCCATCCCACTGCCCCTGGCGGAGCAGGAAGCCGCATTGCTGTTCCAGCTAAGGCTGGCCCGGGAGCGGGCGCTGCCGGTGATACTGCACAGCCACAAGAGCCACGACACCCTGCTGAAATGGCTGCGCCGCCATCCCCCCAAGGGTGGGGTGGTGCACGGCTTTTCCGGCTCCCTACAACAGGCGCAGGCCTTCTGGGCGCTCGGCATTCACCTCGGGGTGGGCGGCACCATCACCTATCCGAGGGCCAGCAAGACCCGCCACACCCTGGCCGCCATGCCGGCGGACGCCCTGGTGCTGGAAACCGACGCCCCCGACATGCCCCTGTGCGGCTTTCAGGGCCAGCCCAACCACCCCGCCCGCCTGCCCCTGGTGCTGGCCGCGCTCGCCGAGCTGCGCGGCGAGGAGCCCGAGTCGCTGGCCGCACAACTGGAAGCCAATGTCGAACGGCTGTTCGGCTGGTCCTGAGCGCCCCAAGAAAAACGTTTTCGTTCTAAAAATCATAATTTTATTGCCTTTTTGCTCGAAAATTGCCGCCCTTTTCCTACTCTGTTGAGAGCGAACTCGTATAATCCCGCCCAACTGACAATGACTGTCGGGCCTTTGTTTTCCGCTGCTACTAAAGGATAGAACTATGACGTTGATCATGAGTCTGGTGGGGATGGCGACGCTTATCCTGATTGCCATACTGTTTTCGAGCAATCGCAGCGCCATCCGGCTGCGTACCGTGGGCGGCGCCTTCGCCATCCAGGCCGGCCTGGGCGCCTTCGTGCTCTACGTGCCCGTGGGCAAGGACATACTGCAGTCCATCTCCGCCGGCGTGTCCCAGGTGATTGCCTTCGCCAACGACGGCATGGGCTTCCTGTTTGGCGGCCTGGTGGGCGACGCCGCCTTCTCCAGCGGCCTCGGCTTTATCTTCGCCCTGCGGGTACTGCCGGTCATCATCTTCTTCTCCTCGCTGATCGCCGTGCTCTACTACCTGGGCATCATGCAGTGGGTGATCCGCATCCTGGGCGGCGCCCTGCAGAAGGTGCTGGGCACCTCGCGCACCGAGTCCATGTCCGCCACCGCCAACATCTTCGTGGGCCAGACCGAAGCCCCGCTGGTGGTGCGTCCCTTCATCTCCAAGATGACCGACTCTGAACTGTTCGCGGTAATGTGCGGCGGCCTGGCCTCGGTGGCCGGCTCGGTGCTGGCCGGCTACGCCTCCATGGGCGTACCCATGGAATACCTGATCGCCGCCTCCTTTATGGCGGCCCCCGGCGGCCTGCTGTTCGCCAAGCTGATCATGCCCGAGACCGAAACCCCCGAGGTGGACGAGTCCAGGGTCAACGCCGACATTCCGGAAGAGGAAAGGCCCGCCAATATCATCGACGCCGCCGCGGCCGGCGCCACCTCCGGCATGATGCTGGCCATGAACGTGGGCGCCATGCTGCTCGCCTTCATCGGCCTGATCGCGCTGATCAACGGCATGCTGGGCGGCGTCGGCGGCTGGGTCGGCATGGACAACCTGAGCCTGGAACTGCTGCTCGGCTGGCTGTTCTCGCCCCTGGCCTTCCTGCTGGGCGTGCCCTGGGAAGAAGCCACCATCGCCGGCTCCTTCATCGGCCAGAAGCTGGTGGTCAACGAATTCGTGGCCTACATCAACTTCGCCCCCTACCTCAGCAACGAACTGCTGGTGGAAGGCACCGGCCAGGTGATGTCCGACCATACCAAGGCCATCATCTCCTTCGCCCTGTGCGGCTTCGCCAACCTGTCCTCCGTCGCCATCCTGCTCGGCGGCCTGGGCGGCATGGCGCCGAACCGCCGTCACGACATCGCCCGCTTCGGCCTCAAGGCCGTGCTGGCCGGCACCCTGTCCAACCTGATGTCCGCCACCATCGCCGGTTTCTTCCTGGCCCTGGCGGCACTGTAAAAGGATTAGGCGAGCCCTTTCCCCGGTCTGTTGATGAGTCACCCGGCAGCCACTGCCGGTTGGCGGAGAGGCCAAAGGGAACGGCTCCGCCGACCCTCCGCGCCATGGACGGCGCGGCGGAGCCCCCATGGATGGGTTCACGGCGTGTCGGCGGAGTTGGCCCTTTGGCCGACTTGCTCGGCAGGTATCAGCAACAACCGGATATGTCGGCCGCCCCTATTTGCGGTTAAACGGATTTAAACTGTCTTCAAGGAACCAAGTCCGCTCGTTCACACCTAGTGAAGACTGGAGAAGCAAATGACAGACATACAAACCGCAGCCCGCCAGGCCCTGGGCCTGATGGATCTGACCACCCTCAACGACGACGACACCGACGCCAAAGTGATCGCCCTGTGCCAACAGGCGGTCACCCCGGCCGGCAACACCGCCGCCATCTGCATCTACCCGCGTTTCATTCCCGTGGCCCGCAAGACCCTGCGCGAACTGGGGGTGGAAGGCCAGGTGAAGATCGCCACCGTCACCAACTTCCCCCAGGGCAACGACGACATCGAGATCGCCGTGCGGGAAACCCGCGCCGCCGTCGCCTATGGCGCCGACGAAGTGGACGTGGTCTTCCCCTGGCGTGCCCTGCTGGCCGGCGATGAACAACGCGGCCTGGAACTGGTGCGCGCCTGCAAGGCCGCCTGCGGCGAGGTGCTGCTCAAGGTGATCATCGAAAGCGGCGAACTCAAGGCGCCGGCGCTTATCCGGCGCGCCTCCGAGCTGGCCATCGAGGGCGGCGCCGACTTTATCAAGACCTCCACCGGCAAGGTGGCGGTCAACGCCACCCTGGAGGCCGCCGACATCATGCTCAGGGTGATCCGCGACAGTGGCAAGGACATCGGCTTCAAGCCCGCCGGCGGCGTGCGCACCGCCGAGGAAGCGGCGGAATACCTGGCGCTGGCGGCCAGCATTATGGGGTCCAACTGGGTTGATCCTAGGCACTTCCGCTTCGGCGCCTCCAGCCTGCTGGCCAACCTGCTGCATACCTTGGGTGAAAGCGACAAGGGTGCCGCCGAAGGAGGCTACTGATGCTGCCCCAGGAAATCATCCGCCACAAACGCGACGGCCAGGCCCTCAGTGCCGAGGAGATCGCCTTCTTCGTCAAGGGCATCGCCGACGGCAGTATCAGTGAGGGCCAAATCGGCGCCTTCGCCATGGCGGTGTACTTCAACGACATGAACGACGACGAGCGCATCCAGCTGACCCTGGGTATCCGCGATTCCGGCGAGGTGCTGGACTGGTCCGGCGCGGGCCTGAACGGCCCGGTACTCGACAAGCATTCCACCGGCGGGGTGGGGGATTTGGTGTCCCTGGTGCTGGGGCCCTGGGTGGCCGCCTGCGGCGCCCATGTGCCCATGATCTCTGGCCGCGGCCTGGGTCACACCGGCGGCACCCTGGACAAGCTCGAGTCCATTCCCGGCTACAACATCATGCCTTCCAACGCCGACTTCCGCCGGCTGGTGCAGGAGGTGGGGGTGGCCATCATCGGCCAGACCGGCAGCCTGGCCACCGCCGACAAGCGGCTGTACGGGGTGCGGGACGTCACCGCCACCGTCGAGTCCATTCCGCTGATCGTCGCCTCCATCCTCGGCAAGAAGCTGGCCTGTGGCCTGGATGCCCTGGTGATGGACGTGAAGATGGGCTCGGGCGCCTTTATGGCGACCGCCTCGGCGTCGCGGGAACTGGCGGAAGCCATCGTCACCGTGGCCAACGGCGCCGGCACCCCCACCTCGGCCCTGCTCACCGACATGAGCCAGGTGCTGGCCAGCTGCGCCGGCAACGCGGTGGAAGTGGCCGAGGCCATCGCCATGCTGAAAGGCGAGATCCGCCAGGGCCGCCTCTATGAGGTGACCGAGGCGCTGGCGGTGGAAATGCTGCTGGCGGGCCGGCTGGCCGACACCGAAAGCGACGCCAGGGGCAAGCTCTACGGCGCGCTCAGCTCAGGCGCCGCCGCCGAACGCTTCGAGCGGATGGTGGCCGGGCTCGGCGGCCCGACCGACATCCTCACCGGCTTCGAGCGCCACCTGCCGACGGCGCCGGTGATCCGCCCGGTGCTGGCCGAGGCGGAGGGCTATATCATCGACATGGACACCCGCGACATCGGCATGGCGGGGGTGGGGCTGGGCGGCGGGCGCCGCCGGGCCGACGACGTCATCGACCACAGTGTCGGCCTGACCGCCATCGCCGGCATCGGCGACCGGGTCGAGGTCGGCACCGAGCTGGCCATCGTCCATGCCCGCAATGAAGACGACTATGCCGCCGCGGCCGAACAGGTCCGCCGCGCCATGGTGCTGGGCGAGCAACGGGAAGAGGCGCCCCGCAGCGTCTACGACGTGATCCGCCCCGAGGAGGTAGCATGAAACGCGCAATAGTACTGGTACTGGATTCCTTCGGCATCGGCGCCGCGCCCGATGCCGCCCGCTTCGGCGACGAAGGCGCCGACACCCTGGGCCACATCGCCGCCGTCTGTGCCCGGGGCGAGGCGGACAACGGCCGCCGGGGGCCGCTCCGGCTGCCCAACCTGGGCCGGCTCGGCCTGTTCCACGCCCATGCCGAGAGCACCGGCCGGGTGGCCGAGGGCGTCACCCTGCCCGCCGAGGTGACCGGCAGCTACGGCTATGCCCGGGAACTGTCCTCCGGCAAGGACACCCCCTCCGGCCACTGGGAGATCGCCGGGGTGCCGGTGCTGTTCGACTGGGGCTATTTCACCGACACCGAAAACAGCTTCCCCCAGGTGCTGATCGACGAGCTGGTGGAGAAGGCCAAATTGCCGGGCATTCTCGGCAACTGCCACGCCTCCGGCACCACCATCCTCGAGCAACTGGGCGAGGAGCATGTGCGCAGCGGCAAGCCCATCTGCTACACCTCGGCGGACTCGGTGTTCCAGATTGCCTGCCACGAAGACAGCTTCGGCCTGGAACGGCTCTATGAACTGTGCGAGATCGCCCGCGAGCTGCTGATGCCCTACAACATCGGCCGGGTTATCGCCCGCCCGTTCAAGGGGGAGAGCGCCGCCGACTTCGCGCGCACCGGCAACCGCCGCGACTACAGCATAGAACCGCCGGCCGCGACCGTGCTGCAGAAGCTGGTGGAGGAGAAAAACGGCGAGGTGGTGTCCATCGGCAAGATTGCCGACATCTACGCCCACTGCGGCATCACCCGCAAGGTCAAGGCCAACGGCCTGGACGAGCTGTTCGACGCCACCCTGGCGGAGGTGAAGCGGGCCGGCGACGATACCATCGTCATGACCAACTTCGTCGACTTCGACTCCAGCTACGGCCACCGCCGCAACGTGACCGGCTACGCCGCCGCCCTGGAGGCCTTCGATCGCCGTCTGCCCGAGCTGCTGGCCATCATGCAGCCGGATGATCTGCTGATCATGACCGCCGATCACGGCTGCGACCCGACCTGGACCGGCACCGATCACACCCGCGAGCATATCCCGGTGATCTGCCTGGGCGGCGGCCTCGCCGCCGGCTCCCTGGGCGGGCGCGAGACCTTTGCCGATATCGGCCAGTCCCTGGCGGCCTATTTCGGCCTGAGCCCGATGGATTACGGCAAGTCGTTTTTAGGGCCTGTTTGATATCTGGTGTACTCGGCCAAAGCGCACTGTTCCGCCGACACGCCGTGGGTCCTGATACTCGCTGTTTCGACCTGCTGCGAGCATTCACTGGATGCTCGGTCAGGCCGGAACCGCTCGTCACGGCGAGCAAGCTCGCCCCCTGGGGGCTCCGCCGCGCCATCCCTGGCGCGGAGGGTCGGCAGAACAGCACCCTTTGTCCTTCCCCGGAGCGTCGGTGTCGCTTGCCGACGTTACCCTCGGGCCGCGGCGGGGATTGAAAGAGGTAACAGCAGTGGCCGCGGTGCGGCAGCAATGATTTCAGTTTTGATGTAACCGACAAGATTAACGAGGAATATTATGGCTACTCCACATATCAACGCCGAACGCGGCGATTTCGCCGATACCGTGCTGATGCCCGGCGACCCGCTGCGCGCCCAGTACATCGCCGACACCTTCCTGTCCGACGTCAAGCTGGTGAACAAGGTGCGCAACATGCTCGGTTTCACCGGCAGCTACAAGGGCCGGCGGATTTCGGTGATGGGCCACGGCATGGGCATCCCCTCGGTATCCATCTACGCCAAGGAACTGATCACCGAGTTCGACGTGAACACCCTGATCCGCATCGGCTCCTGCGGTGCCGTGCGCGACGACGTCAACTTGCGCGACGTGGTGATCGGCCTCGGCGCCAGCACCGATTCCAAGGTCAACCGCATCCGCTTCAAGGATCACGACTTCGCCGCCATCGCCGACTTCGAGCTGGTGGCCAACGCGGTGGCGGCCGCCAGGGCCAAGGGCGTGCCGGTCAAGGTGGGCAACATCTTCTCGGCCGACTTGTTCTACTCGCCCCAGGCGGATCTGTTCCAGCTGATGAAGGACTACGGCATCCTCGGGGTGGAGATGGAAGCGGCGGGCCTGTACGGCGTGGCCGCCGAGTTCGGCGCCCGGGCCCTGACCATCTGCACCGTGTCCGACCACATACTGCGCCACGAGGCCCTGAGCGCCGACGAGCGCCAGACCAGCTTCAACGACATGATGGAAGTGGCGCTGGAGTCAGTATTGCTGGGCGACTCAGCCTGAACTTCCTTCGGGAGGCGGGCCTTCCGCCTCCTGCCGTTTGAACCGGCCGCGCCA
The DNA here is from genome assembly GCF_002237365.1 of Zobellella denitrificans. Lineage (GTDB taxonomy): Bacteria > Pseudomonadota > Gammaproteobacteria > Enterobacterales > Aeromonadaceae > Oceanimonas > Oceanimonas denitrificans. The sequence goes on along the minus strand of NZ_NMUO01000021.1, from coordinate 11,637 downwards.
GCGGCCGAATCCCAGTCCCAGCAGGATCCCGAGCAGCAGAGACAGGGGCAGCAGCCAGCCCAGGTGGCGTTGCAACTGGTGCCAGATGCCGCTTTGCAGGCTGGTCAGCAGCGAGGGTTCCAGGCTGAGGTGCAGAAAGCCCAACGGCCGCTCCTCGTGGTACAGCGGCCGGATATAGGCCAGGGTGTCGCCGTCGGCGGCACTGCTCGCCTCCGCCAACAGCCGGCCGCCGCCGTCATAGAGTTGCACCGACACCACCAGGCCGGCGCTGACCAGTTCATCCACCAGCTGTTGCTGGCTGTCCCCGTCTTCCGTGAGCAGGGCGCGTACCGCCTGGAGCTGGGCATAGTCCGCCAGCGGCTCGGCCAGGGAGCGTTGGGGCAGTTGCCGCCAGCGCTGGCCGAGCTCGGTCACTTGTGCCAGTTGCCAGCCGGCGCTCGCCAGCAGCAGCACGACCAGCAGCGGGATCAGGGACTTGGACATGAAAGGGCTCTTTTTACGCATAGCGGCCAATATTGTCCCTTGCCTGGCGAAAAAGCAATACGCTACCCTGAGCGCCGGTTTTTTGTGTTTTGTGAATTGAAGGAATCCCAAGTGGCACTGTTAATGGATGTATTACCCGAGCGGGTCCGCGACTGGACGCCGACGCTGGCCTCCGGCGCCCACCTCTGGCAGCAGGGGCGCCTGACGCCGGGACGGCTCGACAGCCACGGCGGGCATCTGGTCCTGCTGGCGGAGCAACTGGACAAGACCGCCCTGCACCACAGCCTGCAGATCCTGGACGAGGAAGGGGTCGAGGTGGAGCTGTCCGGGGTGAAGGCGGTGGCCGGCCGGGATCTGCTGAGCCTGCGCCTGTCGACCTGGTCGCCGCTGCTGAAGTCGCGCCTGCAGCAGGTGGCGGCACACTGGGATCTGGCCTGCGTACCGGCCCTGCCCAGGGCCGATCAGCCGGGGCTGGTGCTGATGGACATGGACTCCACCGCCATCCAGATCGAATGCATCGACGAGATCGCCCGCCTGGCCGGGGTGGGCGAGGAAGTGGCCGCCATCACCCGGGCCGCGATGGAAGGGGCGCTGCCGTTTTCCGAGAGCCTGCGTCGCCGGGTCAAGGCCCTGGCCGGCGCCGATGCCGCCATTATCGATGAGGTCATCGGCATGATGCCGCTGATGCCCGGGTTGACCGAGCTGATCGCCGGCCTCAAGCAGATGGGCTGGAAGGTGGCCATCGCCTCCGGCGGCTTCACCCCCTTCGCCTGCCACCTGCAGGAGCGCCTGGCGCTGGACGCCGTCTTCGCCAATACCCTGGAGATCCGCGACGGCAGGCTGACCGGCGAGGTGCTGGGCGCCATCGTCGACGCCGAGGCCAAGGCCAACATCCTGGTCAACCTGGCCCATGAGCACAATATTCCCATCAGCCAGACCGTGGCCGTCGGCGACGGGGCCAACGATCTGCTGATGCTGGCCCAGGCCGGCCTGGGCGTGGCGCTGCATGCCAAGCCCCTGGTGCAGGAAAAGGCGCCGGTCTGCCTCAACCGGCTGAGCCTGGAAGGGGTGCTGGGGCTGCTGCAGGCCCGTTGAGGCACTGCCGTCGGCGCACCAGCCCGGTGATGTCGAACACCTGGCACAGGGCGGCCAGCTCCGCCAGCTGCTGCTCCAGTTGCTGGGTCTTGTGCAGGGCGGCCTGGGTCAGGCTGTCCCGTTCGGGCACCGCATAGTCTACCTGGCGCAGTTGCAGCCGGTTGAGGATCAGCAAGGATACCCGCAGCTCCCCGGCATAGCGGGGCTCCAGCAGCAGGGCGCGCCGCTCGGCATCGGGATCGACCAGCAGCCAGTGCTTGTCGGGATCCTCTGCCGCGCTGGCGGTCCAGATTTCCATCGTCAGGTGGCTCCTTCCGTCCGGTCGCAGCAGGCTGGTGATCATCGACTGCAGCAACTGGCGGGAAACCAGCCGGCTGAAGTGGGCCTGCCGGTATTCGTTGGACAGGAAGGACATCAGCGCCTCCTGGGCCAGGCAGGCGATGGCGCCCTGCACATAGAAGCCACCGTCGTTGCGGCCCAGCATAAAGGTGGGCGAGGGCGGCTGTTGCAGGGCCTGGCGGTTGAGCCAGGTCAGCCAGGCCGGCTTGTGATGGGTGTCCGGCCGGGCGCGCAGCTTGTCCTGGTTCTGCTCGAGCAGGGCCGAAAAGAACTGGTAGCCCGGGTGCGCTTCGCTCGCCCCTTCGATATGCAGGTGCAATACCTTGCCGTCTCCGCTCTGGTTCACCACCCGGTAGGGCAGTTCCTTCAGCTTCCATTGCCGGCTGCGTTTGCCCAGCTCGGTGAGGCTGACGCCCACCAGGCAGGGCAGGTCGAGCCGCTCGGGCTGGGTCAGGGTGATCTTGAGGCCGCTGTTCGACAGATCCTCGGTCTGGCCCCGTATCGTCCTTCCTCCCAGGTTCAGTTCCACTTCGCTCTGGTACTTGAAGCGGGCTTCCTGCCGCTTGGAGGCCTGCAGCCCCAGGGGTGTAAGGGTGACCGGTCGGGGCCGGGCATTGCGGATAAAGGGTGCCAGCTGTTGGAGTTGGACTTCGCCCGAGACCGGGGAGGGCAGGGCCGGCATGGGCGTCAGCCAGAGATGCCATTTCAGGCGCTGCAGCCGGGCCAGACCCTGCTGATCCAGGGTGTCGAACGCCTGGTCGGCAAAAGTCAGGGGGCGGATGCTCAGGTAGTAGCTGTGCAGGGTGCCGGCCCTCAGTCCCTCGTTGACGAAGGCCGAATAGGCCTGTTGCTGCTCCAGCTCGTGCTGATCCGCCACGAAGTAATAGGGCTGGCTCTTGCCCTGGTGACGAAAGCTGTACAGCAGCAGCGGTTGCCGGGGCTGGCCACCCATTTTCAGTATCCGTTCGGGTGGCAGCAGGGTGCCCAGCAGATCGCCGGGGCTGGCCTGTTGCCACTGGGCCAGGGTCTTGTGGCCGTGGCGATTGGCCATCACTTCCTGCAGTTCCCCCGCTTCATCGAAGAACAACGACAGGCTGAGGCTGGTTTCGAGCAGGGCCTGGCCCCAGCACTGGGCCAGCGCCGTGGTGTAGAGATCTTCCGCGTCCAGGCCGTAACGGGGGCGGCTCTGATCGACAAACTGCTGCAGTGCCTGTTGCCAGCCGGCGTCGTCTTCGATGCGTTGCATCTTGAGCCGGCGGGGATCCTCGGGCTGCGGGGTCAGGCGATAGCGCTTGGGGGTGGCCAGGCAGCCGAGCCCCGGCTGATGGGCCAGCTCGGGAAAGGACACCGGCAGCTGTTCGGGGAGCGGCCTGGGCTCGGCCAGGTGCACCAGCAGGCCGCCCGCCGAGATATCCAGGCTGTTGGCCCTGAGCCTTTCTTCTCCCAGGTGCAGCAGTACCGGGGTGACGAAGCGCAGCCGGTTTTCCTTGCGGCGGGTGCCCATGGTGGGCAGGTACCAGGGCAGGGTGTTGAGCCGGGAGGGCTGCTTGCGCAGGGCGGCCAGTTCGGCGATCAGGGTTTCGTAAAGGCCGCGGGTGTAGTCGCCGTGGTAGTCGTCGAGCAGGCTGGTGAAGCGCGCTTCCAGCGATGCCGGCAGCATGTGGTCCAGGCCATGGTGGCGTACCAGCCGGCACTGATCCGGAAACAGGCTGCGCAGATCCAGCACCCGCAGGCAGGGACTGGTGAGCCGGCGGACTTCCGCCTGCAAGTGGAAGCGGGTGGCCTGGTCGGCCTCGGGCAGCAGGTGATCCACCAGTACGTCCAGATCCTGGTGGTAACTGAGGGGCACCAGCTTGTCGAGCAGGGACTTGTAGGGACTGAGATCCATCTTGGCTTCGGGTTGAGTGAGCAAAAGACTTGGGCCAGTATATCAGCTCGTTAACGAATGAGTGAGACAGCATGGCCAAGTCCAAAACCGCCTTCGTCTGCGGCGAATGCGGTGCCGAGTTTCCCCGCTGGCAGGGGCAGTGTTCCGAGTGCAAGGAGTGGAACACCATCAGCGAAATCCGGCTGGCGCCCGCTTCCGCGGCCAGCCGCAACAGTCGCTTTTCCGGTTATGCCGGGGCCCTGGACAACAAGGTACAGACCCTGGACGAGATCGCCCTGACCGAGATCCCCCGTATCCACAGCGGCTTTCAGGAGCTGGACCGGGTGCTGGGCGGTGGCCTGGTGCCCGGCTCGGCCATCCTGATCGGCGGCAATCCCGGCGCCGGCAAGAGCACCCTCTTGCTGCAGGTGATGTGCGGCCTGGCGGGCCGGATGAAGACCCTGTACGTGACCGGCGAGGAATCCCTGCAGCAGGTGGCGATGCGGGCCCAGCGGCTGAACCTGCCCCGGGACAAGCTGCGCATGCTGTCGGAAACCAGCGTCGAGCAGATCTGCCAGGTGGCCCGGGAGGAAAAGCCGGCGGTGATGGTGATCGACTCCATCCAGGTGATGCACGTGGCCGAGGTGCAGTCGGCGCCGGGCTCAGTGTCCCAGGTGCGGGAAGCGGCGGCCCAGCTGACCCGCTTCGCCAAGCAGCAGGGAGTGGTGATCCTGATGGTGGGCCACGTCACCAAGGACGGCACCCTGGCCGGGCCCAAGGTGCTGGAGCACTGCATCGACTGTTCGGTGATGCTCGACGGCGCCGCCGACAACCGCTTTCGCACCCTGCGCAGCCACAAGAACCGCTTCGGGGCGGTGAACGAGCTGGGGGTCTTCGCCATGACCGAGACCGGCATGAAGGAGGTGAACAACCCCTCCGCCATCTTCCTCAGCCGGGGCGAGGAGCAGACCACCGGCTCGGTGGTGATGGTGATCTGGGAAGGCACCCGGCCGCTGCTGGTGGAGCTGCAGGCGCTGGTGGATTACTCCCAGCTGGCCAACCCGCGACGGGTGACGGTGGGCCTGGAGCACAACCGGCTGGCGCTGCTGCTGGCGGTACTGCACCGTCACGGCGGCATGCAGATGGCGGATCAGGATGTGTTCGTCAACGTGGTGGGCGGGGTGCGGGTGGAGGACACCAGCGCCGACCTGGCCCTGCTGCTGTCGCTGGTGTCGAGCTTTCGTGACAAGGCGTTGCCCAAAGAGCTGGTGGTGTTCGGCGAGGTGGGGCTGTCGGGGGAGATCCGGCCGGTGCCCTCGGGCCAGGAGCGGCTGATGGAGGCGGCCAAGCACGGTTTTACCCGGGCCATAGTGCCCTGGGCCAACAGGCCCAAGCAGGCGCCGGCGGGCATGGAGGTGATCGCGGTGAAGAAGCTGGAAGAAGCGCTGGCGGCGCTCTAGTCCTCGTTTACCAGTTGGGCAAACTGGCGCTGGAGCAGCTCGTCGCTGCCCAGGTTCAGCTCCACCAGCCGGCGCAGATGGGCGGCGCTGTCGATGTCCAGGCGCCGGCACTCCAGCCCGATACAACTGCCGTGGTGGTGGCGCTGACGCCCCTGCATGACGATGCGCTGGCCGTGGCCATCCAGGTCGAGCAGCAGTTCGAATTCGTCGCCGTTTTTCCCGGCCCAGTCATCGGCCACCGCGAGCAGGGCGCCGTGCAGGGACAGATCCCGGACCAGTATGTGGTGCTGATGGCCGGTGGCGTCGAGCAGCCAGGCCTTGGCCCGGAAGCCGATACGGGAAAACAGTCTGCGCTCGGTCATGGTGACTCCTCGTCAGGCGGGTTGGCCGGTATCCAGATGGTCGACCAGGGCGATGGCGGAGACCAGCCTGTCCTCGAGTTCGAAGCGTTCTTCGAGCACTTCGCCCAGGTGGCCAAGATCCTGATCCAGCTCCAGCAGGGTGTCCTCGTCGGCCTGGCTGTACTTGTCGTGGAAGTTCAGCGCCTCGTCGGTATTCTGCTTGATGCGCGGATAAATCCGCTCGGCCAGCAGGCGGGCGTTGCCCTTGGCCGCTTCATAGGCCGCCACCACATAATCGTAGATTTCAAAATGGCCGGCGGAAACATAGTCGACCAGTTGTCCGCAAAATTCTTCCAGTTCCGCCTGGGAGGGCAGGGTCTTGTTGGTGGACAGGCGGATGTACTCCACCAGCAGGTGTTGGCGGGCATTGATAAAGGCGTCGAGGGCGTGATGCTTGCCGGCCAACTGCGCCTTGGTCTGTTCCATTTTCCTGAGCATGTTTCCCTCCGTGGGCTGCCTGGACAGGTGTTGATGAAGTATAAGTAAAGAAAAGATCCCCGGTGGTCAATAGCGGCAGCGGCAACTTGGGCGCTGGCTCCCCATTCTGTGGGCGGCGGAGCCGGCAGCCGGTTTTCCCGATTTCCCCGTCTGGTGGTACAATGCGGCCAATTTGCCACCTGATCCGGAACGACGGGATGAACACACTCAAGAATGATCGCTATTTACGTGCCCTTTTACGCCAGCCGGTAGACTACACCCCGGTATGGATGATGCGCCAGGCCGGCCGCTACCTGCCGGAATACAAGGCGACCCGGGCCCAGGCCGGTGATTTCATGGCCCTGTGCAAGAACGCCGAGCTGGCCTGCGAGGTGACCCTGCAGCCGCTGCGTCGTTTCCCGCTGGACGCCGCCATCCTGTTCTCCGACATCCTCACCATTCCCGACGCCATGGGCCTGGGCCTCTACTTCGAGGCGGGCGAAGGCCCCAAATTCGAGCGTCCGGTCGCCTGCCTGGCCGACGTGCAGAAGATAGGCGTGCCCGATCCGGAAGGGGAGCTGGGCTACGTGATGAACGCGGTGCGCACCATCCGCCGCGAGCTGAAGGGTGAAGTGCCGCTGATCGGCTTTTCCGGCAGCCCCTGGACCCTGGCCACCTACATGGTGGAGGGCGGCAGCTCCAAGGCCTTCACCAAGGTGAAGAAGATGATGTACGCCGAGCCCCAGGCCCTGCACCTGCTGCTCGACAAGCTGGCCGACAGCGTGACCTCTTACCTGAATGCCCAGGTGGCCGCAGGCGCCCAGTCGCTGATGATCTTCGATACCTGGGGCGGGGTGCTGACGCCGCGCGACTACAAGGACTTCTCGCTGCAGTACATGGCCAAGATCGTCGATGGCCTGGTGTGGGAAAGCGAGGGGCGACGGGTGCCGGTGACCCTGTTCACCAAGAATGGCGGCCAGTGGCTCGAGGCCATCGCCGCCACCGGTTGTGACGCCGTGGGCCTGGATTGGACCATCGATATCGCCGACGCCAAGCGCCGGGTGGGCGACAAGGTGGCGTTGCAGGGCAATATGGACCCCTCCATGCTCTACGCCCCCATTCCCCGCATCGAGCAGGAAGTCTCGACCATACTCGAAGGCTTCGGCCAGGGCTCGGGCCATGTGTTCAACCTGGGCCACGGCATCCACCTGGACGTGGAGCCGGAGCACGCCGGTGCCTTTGTCGAGGCGGTGCACCGCCTGTCACGGCCCTACCACCAGGGCTGAGTGGGCTGTCATTGAGCCGGAATCAAAAAAAGCGCCCTAGGGCGCTTTTTTTTTTTGCGGGTGATGGATGCCGTTAGCCGGCGAATTCCTTTTTGTACTGCTCCACCCTGCTCAGGAAGGTGCGACGCTCGGCACCGCTCAGGCCTTCGGCCATGGGCAGCTTGACCTGCATGGGATCCACCGGCCTGTTGTTGACGTGGAATTCGTAATGCAGGTGCGGGCCGGTGGAGCGGCCGGTGTTGCCGGACAGGGCGATGCGTTGGCCGCGCTTGACCGTATCCCCTTCCTTCACCAGGAAGCGGCTCAGGTGCAGGTAGCGGGTGGTGTACTGGCGACCGTGGCGGATCACCAGGTAGTTGCCGGCCAGCGGATGGCGGGTGGCCTTGACCACCACGCCGTCGCCGGGAGCGATGACGGGGGTGCCGATGGGCACGGCAAAGTCGGTGCCATGATGCGGCTGAACCCGGCCGGTGACCGGATGCTTGCGGGTCAGGTTGAAGTTGGAACTGATGCGGATGTTACGCTCCAGGGGGATGCGCACGAAGCCCCGCTCCAGGCTCTCGCCCTTGTCGTCGTAGAACTTGCCGTCCTCATGACGGAAGGCGTGATAGCTCTTGCCCTTGTTGGTGATCTGCACCGCCTGCAGCTCGGACTTGCCGGTGCTCTGGCCGTCGACGAACTCGCGCTGCACCACCACCTTGAAGCTGTCGCCCTGGCGCAGATCCCGGGCGAAGTTCAGCCGCCACTGGAACAGGTTGGCCACCCGCTGGATCTGGCTGGGCGACAGGCCTGCGTCCCGGGCGCTGAGATAGAAGCTGCCGTTGATGACACCGCCCAGGGTGCGGCTTTCCCAGTTGCTCTCCTCGGTCTGGAGCTGGCTACGGTAGTTGTCCCCGTTGCGCACGAAGAGGCGGCTGTGCATCAGATCCTGCTGGATCTTGAATTCCTGCAGCAGGTTGTCTTCATCGATCAGCAAAGAAAGGGTCTGGCCCGGCTTGAGTCCGTCCAGGGCCCTTTCTTTGTCGGCATCGAGCAGCTTGTACATGGTGGCGATGGGCAGTCCCAGGCCGTTGAAGATGGTGCTCAGGGTATCGCCCCGCTGCACCACGTATTCCTGCCACTCGGGTTCGCCGGCGGCGATGACATCCAGGGCGTCCACCGGCTCCAGCGGGCCGATTTCGTCGTTGGGCAGGGTATAGAATTCGGTGTTGTTGACCTGCTCCCGGGCTTCCTTGGGCAGGTTCAGGCTGGCGGGGATGCTGATCCTGATCGGCTGTTCCGCCAGCTCGTTGGGGGAGGGCATCATCACCGCCGTGGTCAGGGTCAGGCCGCTCAGGAAGATGATACCGTAGAGGTGCCGTTTGGGCAGTTGCGTCGGTATTCCCAGCAGTTTGGTTTGTATCGGGCGGAGAGGATTCATCCGGATTACCTGTGCCTGTTGGTTGCTAAACTGTGCATGCAAAAACCGCTTTATCTATCCAGGCATGGATCCAAAGATAATAAAGCGGTCGGCTTTTTATCACGAAATGGCCCGCTTAGGCGGGCCACCATGGTTAGTGTACCCCATGGTATGAAAGTTCCACAGTGTACCGAATTTTATTTCAAATTTTTATTATTCATTGAGTAAACATCCGGCCATGGCCGCGGCCATCTGTTGCATAAATGCGAAATAACCCCGGGGACCGGCCGCTATGTCGGTTGCCAGTGGATCCAGTATCCCTATCCGCGCCTGGGTATTGCGCACCACGGCTTCCACCACCGCGGGACGGAACTGGGGCTCGGCGAAGACGCACTCGGCCTGGGCCTCCCGCAGGGCCTGGTGGATGCGCGCCACTGTCTGGGCGCCGGGGGCCCGCTCCGGGTTGACGGTGAAATGGCCGAGGGCCGGCAACTGGTAGTGATCTTCCCAGTAGCCGTAGGCGTCGTGGAACACGAAGTAGCCCTTGCCCCGAGCCGGAGCCAGCCGTTCGGCCACGGCGCTGTCGGTTTTTGCCAATTCTGTCCGGAAGGTGGCCAGGTTGCGTTGATACAGATCAGCATTGGCCGGATCCAGCTGGCTCAGGCGGTCGGCCAGCAGGGTGGCGATGCGCTCCCCATGGTGGGGATCCAGCCAGATATGGGGATCCTTGTCGCCATGATCGTGTTCATGGTCGTCATCCTGCTCCTCGACACTGATTTTACCGGTATGATGCTCATCCTGGTGATCGTGCTCGTCATGATGCTCATGGTGCTCTCCGTCCTGCTCCTGGTGGTCGTGATCTTCATGGCCTTCGGGCTCGACCAGTGCCAGCAGCGCCAGGCTGTTGTCCTTGCCGGCCAGCAGCGGGGTCAGGAAGCCTTCCAGCTCGGGACCGACCCAGACCACCAGGTCGGCCTGGTTGAGGCGGCGCACGTCGGAAGGGCGCAGGGCGTAATCGTGGGGCGAGGTACCCGGGGCCAGCAGCAGCTCGGGCTCGTTCATGCCATCGGTGATGGCGCTGGCGATCAGTTGCAGCGGCTTGATGGTGGTCAGTACTTCCAGGGCGCGGACCTGGCTGCTGAACAGCAGGGGCAACGCCAGCAACAATAAGGCTCTCATGGCTCGGATCCCTATACCTCTAGTGATGGAGTTTGGCAAGCCGGCAATGTTATAATATTACAAATAGAGATGTAAAGGCGCTAAGCATGACCAAGCTGGTGGAACTGACGGACGTCGGATTGGAAGCCGACGGCAATATCATTCTCGAACGGATTTCATTGACCCTGCATCGCGGCGAGATCCTGACCATCGTCGGCCCCAACGGGGCCGGCAAGAGTTCGCTGGTCAAGCTGGTGCTGCGTTTGTGCGAGGCCAGCCGGGGTCAGCTGTGGCGCAAGCCGGGGCTGCGCATCGGCTATGTGCCCCAGAAGCTGCACCTGGATCCGGTATTGCCGCTGACGGTGGCCCGTTTTATGAGCCTGTCCCACGGGCGCCGGCTGTCGGTGGCCCAGGCGCTGGCCCGGGTGGGGGCCGAGCGGTTGGCGGAGCGGAGCATGCAGGCGCTGTCCGGCGGCGAAATGCAGCGCATCCTGCTGGCCCGGGCCCTGATGATGGAGCCGGAACTGCTGATCCTGGACGAGCCGGCCCAGGGCGTGGACGTGCACGGCCAGACCGAACTCTATGCCCTGATCAAGCAGCTCAGCGACCAGCTCCACTGCGGGGTGCTGATGGTGTCCCACGATCTGCACCTGGTGATGGCCAGCACCCACAGGGTCATCTGCCTGAACCAGCACATCTGCTGCCATGGGGAGCCGGAGCATGTGGCCCGCCATCCGGAGTTCGCCCGCCTGTTCGGCCGGCCCGAACTGACGCAACTGGCGGTGTATACCCACCATCACGCCTGCGACGACGAACATCACGGGGACGTCCGCCATGTGGGATAGTTTTCTGCTTTACGCCCTCCTGGCCGGGCTGGGCATTGCCGTGCTCGCCGGTCCCCTGGGCAGCTTCGTGGTGTGGCGGCGCATGGCCTATTTCGGCGATACCCTGGCCCATTCCTCCCTGCTGGGGGTGGCCATGGGCCTGCTGCTGCATATCGACCTGACCCTGGCGGTGCTGGTGGCCTGCGTGGTGCTGGGGGTACTGCTGGCGGCGTTGCAGCGGGCCAGTTGGCTGGCCACCGACACCCTGCTGGGCATCCTGGCCCATACCGCCCTGTCCCTCGGCCTGGTGTCCCTGGCCTTTATGGACAATGTGCGGGTCGATCTCATGGCCTACCTGTTCGGGGATCTGCTGGCGATCCAGCCGGTGGACCTGTACTGGATTTACGGCGGTGGCCTGGTGCTGCTGCTGATCCTGCGCCGGTACTGGGGCCAGTTGCTCTCCATTACCGTCAGCGAGGAGCTGGCGCGGGTGGAAGGGGTGCGGGTGGAGGCGCTCAAGCTGCTGCTGTTGCTGATGATCAGCGTGCTGATCGCGGTGGCGATGAAGTTCGTGGGGGCGCTGATCATCACCTCGCTGCTGATCATCCCCGCCGCCACCGCCCGTCGTTTCAGCCGGACCCCGGAGCAGATGGCGCTCTATGCCATGGGGCTCGGCATGCTGTCGGTGGTGGGGGGGCTGCAGCTGTCCGTCAGCCACGACACCCCCGCCGGCCCTTCCGTGGTGGTGGTGGCCGCCGGCCTGTTCCTGCTCTCCCAACTGATGCCGAAGCGGGGCTAGCCCCGCTCCAGCGCAAGGTGCACCCGCTCCCGCAGGGCCGGCAGTTCCTCCTGCTCTGCTCCTTATTCACATCTGCCGCTGCCGCCGAACAGCGCGGGCGACATCTTGG
>NZ_NMUO01000207.1 GCF_002237365.1 Zobellella denitrificans | reverse complement strand
AACGGTCGACCGGGGCATATACGTCGTGTCGTTTCTGTTATCACACAGAAGCCGGTCAACAATATGAGCGAGTGCCTCGTGTGCTCGGGGTTTTATATAAGAGGCAGGGCCCGGGGGGAGCTGTTGCTGTTCCTGCACGCCGACACCCGGCTGCCGCCCGGGGCCTTGCCGGCGGTGGAGCAGCCCCTGCCCCGCCGGCACTGGGGCCGCTTCGACATCACCATTTCCGGCCGCCATCCCCTGCTGAAGCTGGTGGCCGCGCTTATCAACCTGCGCTCCCGGCTGACCGGCATCGCCACCGGCGATCAGGCCATCTTCGTGCGCCGGAGCAGCTTCGAGGCCATCGGCGGCTTTCCCGAGCAACCGCTGATGGAGGACATCGAACTCAGCAAGCGATTGAAGCGGCTGGGGCCGCCGGCCTGCCTCCGGCTGAAGGCGCACACCTCAGGCCGGCGCTGGGAAAGCCGGGGGCTGTTTCGCACCATATGGCTGATGTGGCGACTGCGCTTCGCCTACTGGCGGGGCGCCGACCCGGCCTCGCTGGCGAGGGCCTACCGATGAGCACCCGCATCATCGTCTTCGCCAAGGCCCCCCTGGCCGGCCTGGCCAAGACCCGGCTGATCCCGGCATTGGGGCCCGAGGGCGCGGCGCGCCTGGCCCGGCGCATGCTGATGTCGACCCTGGCCCATTGCCGGGCCGCGGCCCTCGGCCCGGTGGAGCT
>NZ_NMUO01000206.1 GCF_002237365.1 Zobellella denitrificans | reverse complement strand
GGGGGGGGGCAGACCTCCAGGCGCCCGGGCCGGTCGGAGCCGATGAGCAGGAGGTGCTGTCGGACAAGGCGGTAGCCGACAAGGCGGCGGCAGGGCGCAGGGCCGAGATGGGCTTCGACGACATGCTGACCCGGCTGGATCAGGCCCTGGCGGGGGAGAACGGCCCGCGCCTGGCCGAGGTGATCCGCCGCCAGTTTCCGGTGGCACTGATCGACGAATTCCAGGACACGGACCCGCTTCAGTACCGCATCTTCGACGCCATCTACCGGGTGGCCGACAACGGCGCCGACCGGGGCCTGTTCATGATCGGCGATCCCAAGCAGGCCATCTACGCCTTTCGCGGCGCCGACATCCATACCTACCTGGCGGCGCGCGCCGCCACCGAGGGCCGGCACTACAGCCTGGACACCAACTTCCGCTCCTCCGAGGCCATGGTGGACGCGGTCAACCGGCTGTTCGAGCGGGCCGAGCAGCACCCCGAGGGCGCCTTCCTGTTCCGCCAGGGCGGGCAAAACCCGCTGCCCTTCGTGCCGGTCGCGGCCCGGGGCCGGCACCGCAGGCCGCGGGGTTTCCCCGCCCCCGCGGGCACAGGAGGCGCCCCCCGGGGGGCGGTCTGCCCCCCCGGCGCCGCGGGTGGCCCCGGCCCCCACGTGCCCGGGGGGGCGGCGGACGGGGGTCCGGCGGGCCACGCCGGCCCCGGCGGCTGGCACGGCAGCTAGCGAG
>NZ_NMUO01000205.1 GCF_002237365.1 Zobellella denitrificans | reverse complement strand
ACGGCTCTGTGAAGCTCAACCGAGGTCGGCACGGCGGTAGGCGTACCGCCAAACTCATCAGCCCCGTGGCGGTTCGGCCCACTTGCGCCAGTGAGTTCCTACTCCACACCTCCGATAATGCCGGCCTGTCCTCCATGCCCCGCCTCCCCATACCCGAGAAATTGCATGCACTGCGACCACAGGACCCCCCCCCCCCCCACCCTGCCCTGCGGGCCGCCCCCGTCACTGCTGAGCCGGGCCACCCGGCCGTCGCGCCAGAAGGCATCCAGCAGCCAGTCCCGCCACAGCAGCGGCATGGGTGCGGCCCAGCGGGCCCGGGGATAGGCCTGGTAACGGTGGTCCGCGGTCAGCACCAGCAGGCGGTTGCCGCCCAGGGCATCGGTGGCGGCGGGCCGGGCCAGGCGCAGCGCCGCCAGTTGAGTTCCTTTCCGGACTTCGGCCGCCGGGGGCTGGCCGGGCGGAGGCAGCCGGTACAGGGCCACGGGAGTGGGCTCGGGCAATATACTGCAGGCCACCAGCAGGATGGACAACGATAGGCAAAACAGGACCCGGATCATGGCTTGAACTCCTCGATGTCGTCGCGGCCGAGCAGGTAGCCGGCGGGATCCTGCTCCAGCCGGCGGGCGATGTCGCCCAGGGTGGCCAGGGTCCGGCGCAGTTCCTGGATGGCCGGTCCCAGCTCGGCCAGGCCTTGCAGGCCCCCGTCCAGGGCCGGCCGGTTGTCGGCCAGCAGGGCGTCCAG
>NZ_NMUO01000204.1 GCF_002237365.1 Zobellella denitrificans | reverse complement strand
CAGCACCAGGGCCGCCCCGGCCACGGCGGCCAGCAGGCTCACCCCCAGGCCGAGCAGCAGGGCGGACGGCGCCACCGCGAACTGCAGGAACGGAAACTTGTAGTACTGCTGGTAGAAACCGCTCAGGCCGCGCCCGGCCAGCACCCCCAGCAGGGCACCGGCCAGGGCGCCGGCCAGGGCGATCACCAGCACGAACTTGAGGTAGTGCAGGCCCACTTCCCCGTCGCCATGGCCAAAGGCCTTGAGCAGGCCTATCTGGTCGCGCTCGGCCTGCACCATGCGCGACAGCACCATGTACAGCAGGAAACCGGCCACCGCCAGGAACACCGGCGGCACCGTGCGGCTGGATACCCTGAGCCCCGCTATCTCCTCGACGATAAAGCGGTTGGACAGGTGCTCGTCCAGGCCGTAGGCCCCCAGGGCGCCGTAGGGGGCCAGCAGCCGGTCGAGCCTGTCCTGCAGCACCCGCGGCTCGGCGCCCCGGGCCAGTCCGACCAGCACCTCGTTCACCGCCCCCTCCAGATCCAGGGCCGCCGCCAGCGCCGTCTCGTTCATCCAGAGCACCGCAAAGCGGGCGTCATCCGGAACCATCTCGCCCGGTGCCGTGGTGTACAGGAACTCCGGTGCCTGGGCCAGCCCCACTATGGCCAGGGTGCGACGGGCGCCGTTGAGGGTGGCCGGCAGCCGATCCCCGGGCGCCAGCCCGTGGGCCCTGGCGAAGCCTTCCAGCAGCAGTCCCTCGTCCCGCCGGCCGGGATCGGGCCGCCGTCCCGCCACCAGGTGCACCTCGTTCAGCCGCGCCG
>NZ_NMUO01000203.1 GCF_002237365.1 Zobellella denitrificans | reverse complement strand
GGTTGCTCCAGAAGTAGATAGCTTAACCTTCGGGAGGGCGTTTACCACGGAGTGATTCATGACTGGGGTGAAGTCGTAACAAGGTAACCGTAGGGGAACCTGCGGTTGGATCACCTCCTTACCTTAATCTCAACGTCTGTTGAGTGTTCACACAGTTTGCTTGATATAAAAGAGTGACGTCTTTGGGTCTGCAGCTCAGCTGGTTCGCGCCCCCTTCCCTTGGGAATGAGCGGGTAAGGCCGGTTGAATGCAGCGCAAGTTTTGGGTCTGTAGCTCAGGTGGTTAGAGCGCACCCCTGATAAGGGTGAGGTCGGTAGTTCGAGTCTACTCAGACCCACCAATTTCCTGCGGAAATTGGTAATGACGGTCAGCTAACTGGGGCTATAGCTCAGCTGGGAGAGCGCCTGCTTTGCACGCAGGAGGTCAGCGGTTCGATCCCGCTTAGCTCCACCATTACTTGACCGCACAATAAAGACGACAAAGTCATGGGTTGCCATCGGTAGCTTATCACTTTGACGTTTTGCGTCACGCTCTTTAACAATTCGGAAAAGCTGATGAATAAAAGTAGTTCTTGATACTGCAAGTGTCTTGGAACTTCTTGGCGAAACAATGTTGTAAGCATCAGTCACTGATGCAGCGACTCCGCCGAAGTCAGTGCTGTCGGTCCCTTCGGGTCCGATACACACTTCTTGGGGTTGTATGGTTAAGTGACTAAGCGTGCACGGTGGATGCCTTGGCAGTCAGAGGCGATGAAGGACGTGCTAACCTGCGTTAAGCACGGGTGAGCTGGTAAGAAGCGCTTGAGCC
>NZ_NMUO01000202.1 GCF_002237365.1 Zobellella denitrificans | reverse complement strand
GGTAAAAGGAACGGCCCCGGGCCAGCTGGTCAAGGGGCCCGGCGGGGCCGGCGACGGGCGGGCGGGCGCCGGCCAAAAAACCGGCCCGTCAGCCCCGTGGCAATGAGCGCCGCGAAAGAGGCGAGCGCCGCAGCAATCGAGGCAGCCGCAAGCCGCGTGACGAAGAGCGCGGTGGCAAGGCGCCGGTTGCCCAGGCCGAGCCCCAGGCGGAAGCCAAAACCGACAAGCCCCGCCGCGAACGGCGCAAGCCCCGCCGCGACCAGCAGCCCCAGGAGCGGGCCAAGCCTCAGCAGAAGGAAACCGCCGCCGTCGAACTGACCCTGGTCGCCGCCCCTGCCCCGGCTCCTGTCCAGGAGCAGGAACTGGATCTGGAGCAGAAAGAGCAGGTGGTGGCCGAGCGTCGCCAGCGCCGCCAGATGCGCAAGAAGGTTCGCATCGAGGCGGAAGGCAAGGCGAGCGAAGCCGCTGTGGTGGCGTCCGAGCAGGAAGCCGCCGACACCCGGGAACCGGCCGAGCGCCGCCCGCGCCGTCAGCCCAAACCCCGGGCAGAGGAAGTCGCCCGGGCCGAGGCTGAGGGGACCGAGTCCGGCGAGCCGGTGCTGCCCCACCAGCGCGGTGCCATGCCCAAGCGCAAGCGCATCAACGAAGACAGCCGCCGCCAGCGTCGTCAGGAGAGCATCGCCGCCCTGATCGCCGAGCACGGTGAGGACAAATGGGTCGCCCAGGAAGCGGAAGAGGCTGCCGCCGGATCCGTAGCACAAGCGGAGGCGCCTGTCGCCGAGACCCAGGCTCCCCGCCCGGCCGCCGAGGCCGTGGAACCGGCCGCCACCGAGGTCGAGCCGGCTCCCGTCGCCATCGAAGCC